>DASQPY010000683.1:0-7724 GCA_035643735.1 Actinoallomurus sp.
GATCACGTCGTGGTACAGCGGCCACAGTGTCGCGTTGGAGAACCCCTCGTAGTAGAGCTCCACGTCGGAGCCGGACAGGCGGACCGGCGACAGCGTCATCCCCTCGGCTTCGAAGGGCTCCAGGTCTTCGTCGGGAGACCCCTGCCAGCCGACCCAGGCGCCCTCTCTGCGCTGCATGACCGGCACGATCGCGGTGACCAGCCCGCCGGGACTGCGTCGCCAGGCCGCCTCGCCGTCCTCGTCGGTGACCCGATCGACCGGGAGACGGTTGGCGACGACGACGAACTCACTTTTCTTGGACTGATCCACCCCTCATTACTCCCCCAAGCTGCGTCTCTTGACCCTAAATAGGTGATTTATGTGGCAATAGTCATGCTTGTGCCCTGCCACTCCGGCATCCGAGGCTCAGGAACCGTCGCGGAGCTGAGCCAGCCGCGTCGGCTCGAACGCCACGCGGTCGAAGGTCGCCGAGCAACCCGCGCCGGAGGGCGACTGCGCGAAGAAGCCGTACGACGGCGCGTCGGAGGCATAGAGCGCGAAGTGGCGGATCAGCCGCCAGTACGCACCGTCCAGAGAGGCGTGCAGGGCGTACGCCGCACCGACCCGGGCGATCCGGAGCCAGACGTGGTCGCCGTTCACGACGAAGCCACTGGCGCGGTCGGACGTGCCGCGTGTGACGACGGAGACGACCTCGGCCTCGCGCTGCGCGGACATCTCCAGGCCGAGCTTGGCCCACGCACGGTCGTTGAGCCACACCAGCAGCCCACCGGCGTCGTCCTGCCGGGCGAGATCCACCCTGATGCGGGCGCTGAGCAGGAAGTCACCCTGGGCACAGGCGAGCAGGCGCGGGGCGTCCAGCGCCTCCGCCGTACGCCCGGGGTTGATGAACAGGTCCGTGTTCGGACCGGCGTCGATCACGAGGCCCTCGTCCTGCGGGCGGTACGAGCTCGCGGGTGCTCCGTCCCACCGTAGTGAGACGGGGATGCGGGGAATTCCGACCTGCTCCGCTGCGTGGGTCACGCCGTCTCCTTCACGTCCGGGAACAGTGTCCGGGAACGCTCCAAAAATAAGGCCGAACAGGGCACTTCGTACATAGTGAGCTTGTGATCCGGCGCCGATGTTTCCGCGGCCGGACCCGGAACCCGGTGGTGCGAGGCGCGCCGTCACGAGCCGCTCCACCTCGGGGCGACGGCTAGTCTGCGCAGGTAAGCGTCGCGGACCGGTCGCCACCTGTCACCGACCGGCAGGCCGGGCGAACGAAGTTCGAAGGGAGTCAACACGTGGATCCTCGTATTCGCCGCGTGCGGGAAGCGGATATTACGGCGGTGGTCGGCCTGGTGCGTGACCTCGCCGAATACGAACGACTCGCGCACGAATGCGAGATGACACCCGGCCAGCTCCACGCGGCGCTGTTCGGCCCGGAGCCCGCGCTCTTCGGTCACGTGGCCGAGGTCGACGGCGAGGTCGTCGGTTTCACGCTGTGGTTCCTGAGCTTCTCCACGTTCCGTGGCACGCACGGGATCTACCTGGAGGACCTGTTCGTACGGCCGGCGCACCGTGGCAACGGCCTGGGCCGGGCACTGCTCACCGAACTCGCCGAGGAGTGCGTGCGACGCGGTTACGCACGCCTGGAGTGGTCCGTGCTCGACTGGAATGCCCCGTCCATCGGCTTCTACAAGTCGCTCGGCGCCGTGCCGAGAGGCGGGTGGACGGTGTTCCGTCTCACCGACGACGCGCTGACCACCCTGGGCGGCGAGGGCCGCCGTCCGGCCGGCGACGGCTGAGGCCGGTCACCGGTCAGGCCGGCTCACCGGGCAGGCCGGCGAGCGCGAGCCGCTGGGACAGCCAGAGGTGGAAGGACCCGGCCGCGTTGAGCCACGCGGTCGTGGTGGCGGCGAACTGCTCACCGGTCACCCCGCAGCCGATGTGCATCGTCGCCTCGCTCACGATGATGACGGTGCCGTCGTCGTCGGTGGCGGTGTAGACCTTCAGCCCGGTGGTGTCGCGGTTCCACTCGTCGAGAACGCCGCGGAGCGCCGCCTTGTCGTCCACCGTGAAGAACCGGTCGTAGATCGTACGGGCGGCGTAGACGTCGCCCTCGCCGTCAAGGGTGAAGAAGAGGCTGTAGCACTGCCAGCGCGTCGCCAGCCGGCCGCGGGTGTCTCTCAGCGAGGAGACCTGGAGCTGCTCCAGCACCTGCTCGAGGCGGTCGAGATCGGGCCTGATCACGCCGGGCTGCGGCATTTCAGGCGAAGGACTTGGAGGCTCGGCTCCCACCGCGCTCACTCCCTTCAGCTGACGGCAATGAGATTCTGCCGTATGCAAAGCCGGTCCGCCGTCGCACCACGGTATCTGTGAATAATCGCAAGGACGATGCGGCATCATCCGGTTACCTATCTTCATAACCCCTAATTACGGACATAATTCGCACAATGCGATAGGAAGGGGCATTCGAAGTCAAGGGCGCGGACGCGTGAGGGAGGAGCGTCGAGATCGGGGTTCATCCGGGCGTACGGGCGGAGGCGGCTCGGCACGGACGGTACGCCCCGCCAGTGCATGGCGCTCCGATCGAAAGGTATACGCAGTTCGACCGGCCGACGCCCCCTGCGCGGGGCGTACCCCTAGATGGCTGTCATGCCGCTACGGCACGCCCCATCAGGCGTGCGTGGCGGCCCGATCGATGTGCGCCACTTCGACGCAGTTGCCACCGTTGCCACTGCGGCTGCTCTTCTGCCACGTGACCATGGTCTCGACGCAGTTGCCGCCGTTGCCGCTGTGGCTGCTCTTGCGCCACGTCGACGGAGAATGACCCGGGTTCGTCATGCTAAGCACACCTTTCTTATCGTGAGAGTTCCTTCACTTTCTCGCGAATCAACACCGTAGAGTCGCTGGTGTTGAGCGCAGCCGAGCGGAGGTGGTCAAATATCAGGCGGCCCTGATCTGTCTCGGAGGGCTTCTCCAGATAGACACACCCCACCAGGTGCTCGATGTATAGCAGGTCCGGATAGCCGTCGAAGGTAAGAAGAACAAAAGGGCCATCAATCGCGGCATGAATTCCGGCCCGGTATGGGAGCACTTGGATCGACACATTCCCGAGCTCGCCGAGGTCGAGCAGGTGCTTCAACTGCGTGATCATGGCCGCGGGGCGCTCGCCGACGCGGTGGAGCACCGCCTCGTCGATGACCGCCCAGACGTGGAGTGGATTCGTCGACTGGGTGACGCGCTGCTGGCGTGCGAGGCGCACCTCGACGCCCCGGTCGACCTCGTCCGAGCCCCGCTGCTGCGTGCCGATCAGGATCGCCCGCGCGTACTCCTCGCACTGGAGGATGCCGGGGATGACCTGAGCCTCGTACCCGCACGAGGTCCGCGCCTCGGCCTCGAAGGCCAGGAAGTCGATGAAGCCTTTCTTGACGTAGTCGCTGTACTCCCGCCACCAGTCACGCTGCCGCGCGCTGCGGGCGAGCTGGATGAGCTGCTCGCGCTTACCGCCGTCGATGCCATAGGTCTCGCAGAGCTCCATCACCTCCCCGGAGGTGATCCGCATCTTGGCGGTCTCCATACGGCTGATTTTCGATTGCTCCCAGTCCACCTTCGCCGCTGCCTGCTCGCCGGTCATCCCGACCTGTTCTCGCAGGTGACGAAGCTCCCGGGCAAGTTGGCGACCGCGGACCGTGGGGGTGTACGGCATTGCTTCCTCACATAATGCGCTGAATCACTTGCGCTGGATCATCATTCTGGGTCAGAGTGTAATCGCGCGACTACGGAACGCTTCATTATCGCGTTTCGTCAAGAGGCTGGGCGGGCCGGCGTGACCGTCCGGTGATCGGCATCGTCGACCACGCCGAGACACGCCGGTGTCGCCCGCAGAGCGCGGCGAGGAGGTCCGCCCTCCGAGCCGCTTCGCGGAACCGCGACCCTGGGCTCTGCTTGGGGAGAGCCGGGTCCAGGGTCGTGGTTCCTGAGCAGACCGAGAGAGGGTCGCCATGGAGGAGTATCCGGACGGTCGCGTACTCATATGGCGGCGATCCTTTCCCGGATCGGCCGAGCAGGTACGCCAAGCCCGCGAATTCGCCGGCTTCCTCCTCGCCGACCTGCCGCGGGTCGACGACGCGATCCTGGTGGTCAGCGAGTTCGCCGCCAACGCCCTGCGGCACACCGCCTCGTCCCGGCCCGGCGGCCACTTCCTGCTGGAGGTCCGGCGCTGGCGCGACGGCGCCTCGGTGGCGCTGACCGACGAGGGCAGCCACAAGGTGCCACGGGTCCCCGAGCCCGACGACCTGTCCGAATGCGGACGCGGCCTGCAGACCGTACGCGCGCTGGCCACCGAGTGGCACTGGACCGGCGACCGCCGCGGACGCACGTTCACCGCGGCGTTCCTCGTCCGCGCCCACGCGGTCATGGTCTCGAGCATCAGCTCGGCCGAGGTGTTCGGCGCTCACGTGGCGCTGTGCGAGCCCGCAATGCTCACGTCCGACAGCGCCTGACGCCTTACAGCAGCAACTCGGCGAGCTCATCCAGCAGGGCGTTCACGCGCTCGGCCCGCCCGCGATCGGGGATCGCGCGCGCGATGACCTCATCCGCCGACCGCCCGGCCCGCGCGAGCACTACCCGGCGGGCGATCTCGCTCAGGCGCACTCTCGTCCGCCTCCGGTCCACTGGATCGGCGAAGGTCTCGATCAGACCACGCTCCTTCAGCCGCGCGACCGACTCCGACACGTGGCTCTGCGCGAAGCCCGTACGCGCCTTGATCTCACTCACCGGACTACCGGGGTTCTTCAGCGCGTCCTCGATCACCGCGATCTCGGCCGGCGTCAACGACGCGTCACCGGCGGAGGTGGTGACCTCGCGGGACAGATCGATCAGCCGCTTGCCCAGCCGGTGGAGCCGTACGCCATCCATGTCCCGCAGGATATATCGGCACAGATACATCGGCGCCGATGTACTCTGGCGCGATGGAATCTCCTGAATCGCCGAGCGGCGTCGGCGGCACGTCGCTCGGAGTCGCACGCGCACGCGCCTGGGAGAGCGGCCGGCCCGACCGGCTGTTCGACGACCCGTACGCCGCGGCGTTCGCCGCCGCGGCACCGGCCACCCGGCGGCCTGTCTCACCGGGCTCACAGCGGGCCCGGCTCGCCTTTCACGTCATCATCCGCACGCGCTTCTACGACGACTACCTGCTCGCCGCGTGCGCGGCTGGCCACCGCCAGGTGGTCCTCCTCGCCGCCGGCCTCGACACGCGCGCGTACCGGCTGCCGTGGCCCGCCGGCGTACGCCTGTACGAGCTGGACCTGCCCGAGGTGCTGACCTTCAAAAACGGTGTGCTGGAAGGTCAGGAGGCAGTCGCCGGGTGCGAGCGCACCGCCCTGCCGGTAGACCTGCGCTCGGAATGGCCCGCCACGCTGGCCGGTGCCGGGTTCGACCCGGACGTCCCCACCGCGTGGCTCATCGAGGGCCTCTTGGTCTACCTGACCGCCGAAGAGGCGGCCCTGCTGCTCACGCGGGTCGGTCGACTGTCCGCGCCCGGCAGCCGCCTGTCCCTCGAGCGGAACAACGCCGCCGCGACCATCGCCGAAGGAGACCGTACGGGCGTCGAGGAGTACGCCGCACTGTGGAAGGGCGGGCTGGGCCGGGACACCGCCGGTTGGCTCGACCGGCATGGCTGGCGGACCGAGACGCACGAACTGGCCGACGTCGCCGCCTCCTACGGCCGGCCGGTGCCGGACGCCTCGGTCAGCGGCTTCCTGACGGCGACGTACTGAGGGGCGTCACCTCGCCGGCAGCGCCGCGATCACGGCCGCCGCCGCCTCCTCGGTGCTCGCCCTGCCGCCGAGGTCGCGGGTGCGCAGCGCGGGCTCGGCGGTGACCGTCTCGATCGCGGCGAGTACGTCGGCCGCCGCTGCCGGATGCCCGAGGTGCTCCAGCATCATCGCGCCGCACCAGATCTGCGCGATCGGGTTGGCCACGCCCCGGCCCGCGATGTCCGGCGCGGAGCCGTGCACCGGCTCGAACATCGACGGGTTCTTCCCGGTCGGGTCCAGGTTGGCCGACGGCGCGACGCCGAGTGATCCGGAGAGCGCGGCCGCGAGGTAACTGAGGATGTCGCCGAACAGATTGGAGCCCACCACGACGTCAAGGTCCTGCGGATGGGTCACGAAGCGGGAGGCCAGGGCGTCGACGTGCATCCGGCTCCACTCCACGTCCGGATGCGATGTGGCCACCTCGGCCGTCATCTCGTCCCAGAAGGGCATGGTGTGCACGATCCCGTTCGACTTGGTGGCCGAGGCCAGATGGCCGCCGCGCTCGCGGGCCAGGTCGAACGCGTACCGCAGCACCCGCTCACACCCGCGCCGGGTGAAGATCGACTCCTGTACGGCCACGTCGCCGGCCGGCGTCGAGTAGCGCCCGCCGACGTCGGAGTACTCCCCCTCGGTGTTCTCCCGGACGATCGCCACGTCGAACCTCTGGCAGTCGCGCAGCGGGCTGTCCAGGCCGGGCAGCAGCCGCACGGGGCGCAGGTTGACGTACTGGTCGAAGGCCCGCCGGATCGGGATGATCAGCCCCCACAGTGAGACGTGATCCGGCACACCCGGCCAGCCGACCGCGCCGAGGAAGATGGCATCCGTCTCGCGCAGCCGGTCGATGCCGTCGGGCGGCATCATCATGCCGTGCTCGGCGTACCACGCGCAGCTCCACGGCAGCTCACACCAGCTCAGCGCGAAACCGTGGCGTGAGGCCACCTCGTCCAGCACCCGCCGGGCCGCGGGCAGGACCTCCTTGCCGATGCCGTCGCCCGGGATCGCGGCGATCCGGTGCGCGCTCACGCCGCCGCCAGCGCCGAGCTGAGGCCGACGACCTCGACATCCTCTTGCGCGAGCCGCTCCCGTACGTGCCGGGCCACGCTCGGCGTGTCGCCACGCAGGCACAACGTCGGCGTCACGACCTCGAGCGTCGAACCGTCCAGGGCCTCGACGGTGTGCTCCTTGACGATCCCGAGGGCGCGGCGTACGACGTCTTCCGGGTCCCGGGGCTGTCTGGTGTGCTCGACCTCCGGGTAGCCGTCGGGCCGGTAGTCCACGTCGATGTAGCCCTCGCTGATGACCGTGAGCGCGTACTCCGCGGCGAGCCGCTGCGGCCAGCCCGGCCCGGTGATGACGATCAGCTCGTCGTCGTACTTGGCGACCGCCTCGAGCAGGGCCCGCGCGTAGTCCAGCCTTCTGCCGCACATGACGTACAGCGCGCCGTGCGGTTTGACGTGGCGCATGGCACCGCCCTCCGCCCGTACGAAGGCGTCCAGCGAGCCGAGCTGGTACAGAACGTCATCACGCAGGTCACCCGGATCGACCTCGATCGGCCGCCGGCTGGATTTTTGCAGGTCGTAGAAGGAGACGTGCGCGCCGACGTCGATGCCCGCCTCCACGGCCTGCGCCGTCACCCGGTGCATGGTCCGGGGATCACCGGCATGAAAGCCGCAGGCGACGTTGACGCTCGGCACGAGGGGGACCTCGCCGGGCCCGAGCCGCCACTGCCCGTACGCACCGCCCATGTCTGAATTTATGTTGATCTTCCAGGTCACGCTGACTCCAGGGGGATGTGATCAGGCGAGTTCGGCGCCACCTCCGACGACACGGCACGCGAACTCACCTGAGTCGAGAGCACGGACCGGTTGTGGGGTGCCGGGCCGGTCGCCGGGCCGGGACAGACCCGGCGTGACCGTGGGGATCCCG
>DASQPY010000684.1:0-16576 GCA_035643735.1 Actinoallomurus sp.
CCAGTCACGTGAGCCGCGCGCCGCCCAGACGTTCGCGCGCGTGTCGAGGGCGCCGGCCGTGGACGCTCGCATGCCGGGGCTGCCGAACGCCGCCACGTCGTCAACGGGCAGTCCTTTGAGCGTCTCGCCGCAGACCACCGAGCCGTAGCTGTGGCAGAGCAGCGTCGTGTCCGCCCCCGGGTTGAGACGGTGCAGGTCATCGACCAGCCGGTGCAGCCGGGTCGCCCCCGCGTCGGCGCGCACGTCGGTCATCACCCCCGCGCTGGTGACCTTCGGCGGGCTGTAGCCCAGCCACGCGACGACGGCGAGGTGAGGGTCGGGGGTGAGCTGCCGGGCCTGGGCCAGCAGGGCCCGCGCGCCGCCGCCCGGAGTGGAGTACGGCTGCTGCCCGCGCCCGTCGAAGGTGGACAGCGTCGTGTCGGCGCCGGGCACGAGGATCGCCAGCCGCTCGGCATGGGCCAGGTCGCCGATGACCTCCACGGCACGGCCCGTGCCCCGCGGGTCGAAGGACAGGAAGCTCCGGCCGGGCGTGAGCAGCCGGGTCAGCGCCCGTGCCCGGTCGCCGTCCTGGATCCGCAGGGCCGTCCGGAGCGCCTGCCCGATCGCCCGCCGGTTCGCCTTGTACCGCGCGGCCAGGGTGGACGCCGACAGTGCGGGCAGCGCGCCGGGCTTGGCGTACACGTTGACCCTGGCCACGCCCAGCGTGGTGACCCAGACGGCGACGATGACCGCCACGGCCGCCAGGCACCTACCCAGACCTCGGGCATGGGGAAGGCGTGGCGTGACCATTCGAGAACCCCTCCAGGGTGCAGCGGGTACGGCAAACGGGGACAGAGTCTGCCATGGGAACGCGTCCGCCATCGCCGAGATGACGCGCCGAGACGCTGTTCACGCACGTGGTGGCGCGTATCCCGATGGATCTCACTTGGTGGACGAGCGGGCGGTGACTACGCTCGTCGCGTGAGTGGCGGTGCGGGAAGGACGGAGACGGCCGCGGCGAGCCGGGTGACGGCGCCGGGCCGCGACCCACGCCGCCGGCACGCACTGCTGGACGCCGCCGACCGCATCATCCGCCGTGAGGGGCCCGACGTCTCCATGGCCTCGATCGCGGCCGAGGCGGGCATCACCAAGCCGATCCTGTACCGCCACTTCGGTGACAAGAGCGGCCTCTACCAGGCGCTGGCGGAACGCCACACCGGCCTGCTCATGGACGCCGTGCGCGCCGCGTTCCGGCGGCCGGGCGAGGTACGCGAAAGGGCGCGGGCGGCGATCGACACCTATCTCGCGGCGATCGCGGCCAACCGGCACCTGTACGGCTTCCTCGTCCACCGCGCCGGGGCCGAGGACACCGCGACGCACAGCGCGATGAGCACGCTCATCCGCGGCCTGGGCGGGGAGCTGGCCGAGACCCTGCTCGCCGAGGGGCGCCTGCCGGATCCGGTCCGCGGCCACATCTGGGGCCACGCCACGGTCGGCATGGTCCAGGCCGCGGGGGAATGGTGGCTCGACCACTCCGGAGTGCCCCGTGCCACCGTTGTCGACAGCATCGTGGACCTGCTCCTGGACGGTTTCCCCGCGACGAGCCGTACCTGAGCCGTACCCGACCCGTCGCGCTCCGGCGGCCTACCCCAGAGGGCAGGCCGCCGGAGGCGTACGGTCAGGTGGTGAGGCCCTCCTCGATCTCGCGGGTGCCGCGGACGACCTTGGGGTCGCCCTCGTCGGCGTAGTAGTCGCTCGTGCGGGTGGAGTCCACGCCGTCCGCGGTCTTGGCCGCCTTGAGCACGATCGTCACGACCACCGCGACGATGAGGTTGACCGCCAGCGCGATGGCGCCGACGTACACCGTCATCTTGGTGTCCAGGCCGATGTCGTTCAGCGGATAGGCCGAGCCGCCGAAGTGCACCTTCTTGGTCGCCGGGTTCGGGATGCGGTACAGCATCCAGATGCCCGCCGCCATGCCGGCCGCCCAGCCGGCGATCAGCCCGCCCCGGTGGAACCAGCGGGTGACCAGGCCGAGCGCCACCGACGGCAGCGTCTGCAGGATGACCACCCCGCCGATCAGCTGCAGGTCGATGGAGAACTGTGGGTCGAGCAGCAGGATCGCGAGGACCGCGCCGATCTTGACGACGAGCGAGGCGAGCTTGCTGACCGTGGCCTCCTCGGACTCGCTCGCGTCCCGGCGGATGTACTCCTTGTAGATGTTGCGCGTGAACAGGTTCGCCGCGGCGATCGACATGATCGCGGCGGGCACCAGCGCGCCGATGCCGATGGCGGCGTAGGCGACGCCGGTGAACCAGCTCGGGAAGATGTGGTCGAACAGCAGCGGCACGACCGTGTTGCTGTCCACCTTGCCGCCTGAGGCGATCGGCTTGATCCCGGCGGCGATCGCCATGAAGCCGAGCAGCGCGATCAGGCCGAGCAGGAAGCTGTACGCCG
Source organism: Actinoallomurus sp. (assembly GCA_035643735.1). GTDB lineage: Bacteria > Actinomycetota > Actinomycetes > Streptosporangiales > Streptosporangiaceae > Actinoallomurus. Next base: position 2,437 of record DASQPY010000684.1, read on the forward strand.
GCAGAGCCGCCATGTTCCGCTTGATCACATTGCGGTTCTTGCTGGCCAGCACGCCGGTGACGCTGTGCGGGTACAGGAACAGCGCCAGTGCCGAGCCGAGCGCGAGCATGGCGTAGTTGAGCTGGTTGTTGTGGTTGAGGAACGTCCCGTCGGTCGGCGCCGGCGTCTTGTCGAACTTCGCCTGCGCCGAGCCGAAGATGTGGCCCCACCCGCCCAGCTTGTGCGGGATGTACAGCACCGCGACGATGATCACGATGTAGATCAGCGCGTCCTTGACGAACGCGATGAGCGCCGGTGCCCGCAGGCCCGACTGGTACGTGTAGGCCGCCAGGATCGCGAACGCGATGACGATCGGCCAGTGGCCCTTGATCCCCATCGCCTCCAGGGTCGCCTGGATGCCGACGAGCTGCAGCGCGATGTAGGGCATGGTCGCGACGATGCCGGTGATGGCGACGAGCAGCGCGAGCGTGGAGGACCCGAACCTGGCCCGTACGAAGTCGGCCGGGGTGACGAAGCCGTGCACGTGCGAGACCGACCAGAGCCGGATCAGCACGAGGAAGACGAGCGGGTACACGACGATCGTGTACGGCACCGCGTAGAAGCCGGCCGCGCCGGCGCCGAACACCAGCGCGGGCACCGCCACGAAGGTGTAGGCGGTGTAGAGGTCACCGCCGACGAGGAACCAGGTGACCCACGAGCCGAAGCTGCGGCCGCCCAGGCCCCACTCGTCCAGGCTCTGCATGGTGGAGGGACGGCGCCAGCGTGCCGCGAAGAAGCCCATCCCGCTGACGATCACGAAGATGACGGCGAAGATGACGAGCTCGGTGGTGTGCCTGCCGGACATCGCTCAGTCCTCCTTCGTGTCGGAGTCGCCGACGATGGTTTCCTGCGGGCGCCGCGTCATCAGATAGACGATCGTGGTGCAGCCGACCCCGAGCAGGATGAAGGCGAACTGCGCCCAGTAGAAGAACGGGAATCCGCCGAGCCGCGGCTTGTCCCTGTTGAACAGGAACGTCAGGAGCGGAACGACGACCGGAAGGACGAGCAGCCAGTTCCACGGGCTGCGGTCGCTCCGGCGTGGTCCGGGCTCTGTGTCGGCCAACGGTCCTCCTATGCCAGTGTCAACGCGCGAACCGGCCGTCTGGCGCGTATCCGGACGGCCGAATTCCTTGGCAGAAGATTTAAGGAAGAGTGGATCTCGGTTCGGTCTCGGCTGCGCGTCTCTTTGGACGTTTCCGGCCGCTATCAGGGATGTTGTGCGCGCTCGTCCGTCGTGTCCTGCTGGCGCGCCGCCCGGTGACCGGGTAGCCTTCAGGCCATGCGAACCCCGGCCAGGCAGTGGTGGTGGCGCCGCTAGGCGGCGCGGGTTCACGCATTCTCAGACACCGCAGCGACCGCCCTCATCCGGCGGTCGTTCTTCGTTTCCGCCGCGAGGGCCAGAAAAATCGAGGGGCCGATCGTGGAGACGACGACCGACTATAGGACGGCGGGCGGCCTGCGCGTCGTCCGCAGCGCCACGCCAGTGGACCCGGGGCGCAAGACCGAGGAGCTGGACGCTCTGGTGGCGGCCGTGGGCACGCGCCGGGGTGGGGTCCTCAGCTCCGGCATGGAGTACCCCGGGCGCTACAGCCGCTGGCACATGGCCTACATCGACCCCTGCCTCGAGGTGGTCGCGCACGGGCGTCACCTGGCCGTACACGCGCTCAACGACCGGGGCACGGTCCTGCTTCCCGCCATCACCGCGGCACTGGCCGTCGCCGGCGAGCCCGCCGACGTGCCCGGCGGTGTCGAGGTCTTCGTGCCCCCCTCCGACGAGGTCTTCGCCGAGGAGGACCGCAGCCGCCGGCCCACCGTGTTCACCGCGGTGCGCGCCGTCTGCGACCTGTTCAAGGGCGATGACCCGCACCTGGGCCTGTACGGGGCGTTCGGGTACGACCTGGCGTTCCAGTTCGAGCCGATCAGGCTGAACATCGAGCGCCCGGCCGACCAGCGCGACCTCGTGCTCCACCTCGCCGACGAGATGATCGTCGTGGACCGCAAGCGTGAGACGTCGGCGCGCCTGTCCTATGACTTCGAGGTCGGCGGCGTGAGCACGCGGGGCATGCCGAGGCGTACGGAGCCGACGCCCGCGCCGCAGGCCCGCCCGCTGCCACCCGGCCCGACCCCGGGCGCGTACGCCGAGGTGGTGCGCGAGGCCAAGGAGAAGTTCGTCCGCGGTGACCTGTTCGAGGTGGTCCCCGGTCACGTGATGTACGGCCCGGTCGACTCGCCGGCGGCGTTCTTCGAGCGGCTGCGGGTCACCAACCCCGCGCCGTATGAGTTCTTCTTCAACCTGGGGGAGGGGGAGTACCTCGTCGGTGCGTCCCCGGAGATGTTCGTGCGGGTCACCGGAGACCGGGTCGAGACCTGCCCGATCTCCGGCACGATCAAGCGCGGCGGCGACCCGCTGGAGGACGCCGACAACATCCGCACGCTTCTCAACTCGGCCAAGGACGAGTCCGAGCTGACGATGTGCACCGACGTCGACCGCAACGACAAGTCGCGGGTCTGCGTGCCCGGCAGCGTGAAGGTGATCGGCCGGCGGCAGATCGAGATGTACTCCCGGCTGATCCACACGGTGGACCACATCGAAGGGCGGCTGCGGCCCGGCTACGACGCCCTCGACGCCTTCCTGACCCACATGTGGGCGGTCACCGTGACCGGCGCGCCCAAGACGTGGGCGATGCAGTTCATCGAGGACCACGAGCAGACCCCGCGGCGCTGGTACGGCGGCGCGGTCGGCTGCATCGGCTTCGACGGCTCGATGAACACCGGCCTCACCCTGCGGACCGCGCAGATCCGCGACGGCATCGCCGCCGTACGCGCCGGGGCCACGCTGCTGTACGACTCCGACCCCGACGACGAGGAACGCGAGACCTACCTCAAGGCGCGCGCCCTCATCGAGGCGTTGTCTCCGTCAGCGGCCGCGGGCGGGGAGGCCGGGGCACGCGAGCGCGCGGGCGAGGGCCTGAGGGTGCTGCTCGTCGACCACCAGGACTCCTTCGTCAACACGCTCGCCGACTACTTCCGCCAGCAGGGCGCCGACGTCACGACGCTGCGCTTCGGCTTCCCGGACAAGATGCTGGATGAGATCCGGCCCGACCTCGTGGTGCTCTCGCCGGGGCCCGGCCGTCCCGCGGACTTCGACACGGCGTCGCTGCTGGACTCGGTGTACGCCCGTGACGTCCCGGTGTTCGGGGTCTGTCTCGGCCTGCAGGGCATGGTCGAGCACGCGGGCGGCGAGCTCGCGCTGCTGCCCGCGCCGTCGCACGGCAAGCCCGGCCGGGTCGAGGTGGGCGGCGGGCGCCTGTTCGACGGGCTGCCCGGCGAGTTCACCGCGGCGCGGTACCACTCGCTGCACACGACACCCGACCGGGTGGGCGGGGGCTTCGAGGTCACGGCGACGCTGGGCGACGTCGTCATGGCGATCGAGGACCCGGCCCGCCGGCGCTGGGCGGTGCAGTTCCACCCCGAGTCGATCCTCACCGCCACCGGCGAAACCGGTCACCAGATCATCACCAACGTGCTGGAGATGTGCCGCGCCCCGCGGCGCTGACCCAGCGCCTACAGGCCGTCGCGCAGCCGCTCCAGCAGCGGTCGCAGCTCGGCGGGTGAGAGCCTCGGCGCCGCACGGCGGATCCGCTCCTCACCCGCCCCGGTCATGTAGACGTCGGTGCCGGTCGTGGCCACCTCGCCCTGGACGATGAGGGTGCTGGTGCCCTGCGACTGCGACGCGGCGTTGTGCACGACCTCGTGCGGCTGGAAGTAGAACTCTCCGGCGGCGACCTTCGTGCGCCGCACCTCGCGCAACCGTGCGGCGCCGACCAGCCGCAGGGCGTAGTCCGCCTGGCCGCCGGGGGACTCATAGCTGTACCGGTCCACCGCCAGCGGGCCGCACGGGTCCTCCTCGAACTCGGTGAGCTCGAGCTCGCCACCGGCGATGTAGGAGACGAAGTCCCAGCGGTGGTTGTGGTAGTCGCCGTCCACCCACGGCCGGCGCTGCCGCCACTGGTGCCACACGAGTTTGCGTCCCGCCGGGGAGATCCCGAGCACCACCTTGGTGAAGTCGTTGTGGTGCCGGTAGCCGTTCTCCGCACACCAGGCGAGACGCCCGTCGTCCTCCAGGAGCGTGCGGACGAGTGACAGGACGCCGCCGCGTTCGATGAAGGGCCGGAAGAAGCCATTGATATATCCGGATGAGAGCGGTTCTGCGTCGCCCAGATCCATGCGAGACGTTTCGCGGTGTGTCATCACGCTCCGATCGACCGGTGATCAGTACAGGCCAATACCCGGAACGCCACCTGTGCTAGATCGATTCAGCGGGTGACGTTGCGCCGGAGCCCCCACCGGCAGGCCGGATCACCGGAGATATCAGGAAAGATCAGTCGAGGGCAACCTCGACGCGGTTGTCGTGGAAGACCGCGCCGCCGCCCATGTCGGCATCGCGCTCGTCGATCGTCGCGTTGACCGTGGCGCCCCCGTTGAACTTCGCCCAGTGCCCCTTGGTCGTCGCCGCGACTCCGGGCCGCACCCGGTCCGAAACCTCCGCGACGGCCTCGAAGGACCCCCGCGCGTTCTCGACGCGCACGGCGTCCTGGCCGGAGATGCCGCGGGCCGCGGCGTCGTCCGGATGCAGGATGATCACCGGCTTTCCGGTACGCCGGCGCAGTTCGGGGTTGTTGCCGAAGGTCGTGTTGAGAAAGTGGTGCGAGGCGGCGGAGATCAGAATGAGCCCGTCACCCGGGTCGGCGTGCGGGGTGAAGCCGGGCAGCGGCGCGTGCCCGGCGCGTACGGCGCGCTGGGAGTAGAACTCCAGCCGGCCGGAGGTGGTCGGGAACCCCTCGGCGAACGGCAGGAAGGGCCGGTCGACGTTCAGCCGGGCGAACCCCTGCTTGCGGAGCGTCTCCATGGTGATGCCGGCGAGCGAGGGGTGCGGTGAGTCCAGCAACTGCCGCGCGAGGTCCTCGTCGGAGTCGTACAGGCTCGGCTCGGTCATCCCCATCCGGCGCGCGAGCCGGCGGAACGTCTCGGAGGTGGACAGGCACTCCCCGGGCGGCCGGGCGGCGGGTTCGTTCCAGACGAGGTACAGGTGCCCGTAGCCGGCGATCAGGTCCAGATGCTCGGTCTGCATGGTGGCCGGCAGGACGATGTCGGCGTAGTCCGTCGTGTCGGTGAGGAAGTGCTCCAGGACGACGGTGAACAGGTCCTCGCGCGCCAGGCCGCGGCGGACCTTGCGCTGGTGCGGGTTGCTGCCCACCGGGTTGGCGCCGATCACGAACAGCGCCTTGACCGGCGGGTCGTCCACGTCGAGTAGACCCTCGCCGAGACGGGTCATCGACAGGGTCCGCACCGGATGCGGCAGCAGGTCGATCCGGACCAGTCCCGGCAGGTTGAGCTTGAAGTGCCCGCTCGTGGAGTAGCAGAGCCCGCCGCCCCGCAGCGCCCAGTCGCCGGTCACGCCGGGCAGGCAGGCGAGGGTCCGCAGCGCCATCCCGCCGCCGGCGTGCCGCTGCATGCCCTGCGTCGCGCGGATCGCGGTCGGCCGCGTCCGTGCGATGCGCTCGGCGAGCGCCACGATGCTCTCCTCCGGCAGCCCGGTGATGCGCGCCACCCGGTCCGGCGGGAACTCCTCGATCCTCATCCGGAAGGCGTCCCAGCCGAGCGTGTACGCGTCGATGTAGGCCTGGTCGTGCGCGCCCATACCGACGATCACGTTGAGCAGGCCGAGCGCGAGGGCGGCGTCGGTGCCCGGCATCGGGGCCAGGTGCTCGTCGGCCTGCGCGGCCGACCGGGTCCGCACCGGGTCGATGGCCACGACGTACGCGCCGTCGCGGCGGGCGTCCTGGATGAACTTCCAGACGTGGTGGCCACTGGTCAGCGGGTTGGTGCCCCACAGCAGGATCAGCTTCGCGTGCGCGAAATCCTCGGGGTCCATGCCGCCCGACGTGCCGAGGGTGTACTTCAGGCCGGTACTGCCCGCGATCGAGCAGATGGTCGGATTGTGGATCGAGGCCCCGAGCACGTTGAAGAAACGGCGCCCCGCGAAGCCCTCCAGCCCCTGGATGTACCCCAGCGAACCGGTGCCCTGGAACGGCCAGACGGCCTGGCCGCCGTACTCCCGCGTGACCTCGCCGAGGCGCCCGGCGATCTCGTCGAGGGCCTCATCCCAGCCGATCCGCTCGAACCGCCCCTCGCCCTTGCGGCCCACGCGCCGCATCGGATGCAGGACGCGGTCGGATGCCCTGGTCTGCTCGAGGTAGCGGTTCACCTTGACGCACAGCGCGCCACGTGTGACCGGGTGCTCGGGGTTTCCGCGCATGCCGACGGCCTCGCCGTCGTCATCCACGGTCACCACCCACGAACAGCCGTCGGGACAGTCGAGCGGACAGGCTCCGAGGACCTTCCTCACACCTCGTCCTCGTAGTGTTCGCCGAGGTAGCCCTCGATGTCGGGGCCCTCGGGCCGGGCGAGCACGTGCCGCAGCCAGGCCCGTCGCTCGAAGTCGGAGACGGCCAGCTCCCAGACGCAGCCGATGGCGGGGGTCGGGTGCGGGCGCATCGTGCCGAGCCTTGTCGGCAGTGAGGAGTACATCCGCTGGTGGAGCTCGTTCTCCCCGGCCCACCAGTCGAAGATCGCGAAGGCGTAGTCGCTCGCCTCGTGGAGGATGACGTAGCCGATGCCGTACCGGTCGATGTCGTACGGGTCGTCGCCGCCGCTGTGGACGGCCGGGCTCGGCAGGACCGAGGGGGCCAGCGCCTCGGCGACCATGACGAGCTCGGGCCGGGGCGGGGCGCCGGTCGCGGTGATGCCGTAGAACTTCAGCCGCCAGCCGGCGGCCTCGTGCAGCTTGAGGAAGCCGATGGTGCGGGGGCGGTACGCGTCGGTCCTGGTGATCGCGGTTTCCGTCACGGGGCCTCCCTCGTCAACCCCGGAAGCTCATGGGGTCCCTCGCTCCGATCACTCACAGGTCCTCCTGAGACGGGTGCTCCCCTCATTTATACCTGCCAGGTATGTCATCCCTGAACGGGCATTACGCCCGCGGCGGCCGGTGGTGGTGTCGGGCGTCGCGCTGACGGTGGCCGGCTCTAGGCTGGTGGCTCATGAAGAGCGTTGAACCTGAGGTCTACCTGGTCGCCCGTCCCGAGCTCGATTACGACGAGGTGGCGCGGTACCTCGGCGAGGTGGGCGGCACCGCCTGGCTGGAGCGGCTGGACCGCGGTGACCTCGAGGCGGAGCTGAGCGACCCGCAGAACCTCGCCGAGTTCGCCGGCCGGCTCTGCTACCGCTCGTGGGAGCCCGGGCTCAACCCCAACGTGTCCAAGGTCCGCACCGACCAGACGCAGTACCTGGAGAACATCCTTCGTAGCCTGCACGGGTCGGTGCTGGAGCACGTCAGCTTCTCGTTCGTCCTGCACAACGTGAGCCGCGTCCTCACCCACGAGCTGGCCCGGCACCGACCCGGCGTGGCGATCTCGCAGGAGTCGCTGCGTTTCGTGCGCCTGCAGGACCTCCCGTTCTGGTTCCCCGAGTGGGCCCGCGACGACGCCGAGCTGATGAAGCGCGCCACCGCCCTGCTCACCCAGATGGAGGAGTTCCAGGGCTGGATGTCCGGGCACTTCGGGCTGGACGCCGAGGGCGTCCCGTTCAAGGAGAAGAAGCACAAGACGAGCTTCATGCGGCGCTTCGCGCCCGAGGGCGTGGCGACCGGCCTGGTCTGGACGGCGAACGTCCGCACCCTCCGGCACGTGATCGAGGCGCGTACGGCCGCGGGGGCCGAGGAGGAGATCCGCCTGCTCTTCGGTAAGGTCGGCGAGCTGATGCGGCGAGAGGCGCCGGCGCTGTTCGGCGACTACGTGGTCGAGGACGGCGCGTGGACTCCTCAGTGGCGGAAGGTGTGACCCGATGACGGATGAGATCCGGTTCCGTGGCGACATGACGGTCGAGCTGGTCAAGCACGCCGCGTCGGACGCGGACGTGGTCTGGGCGGCCCGGGTGTCCACCAAGGGGGAGACCTCCCTCGCGGACGTCGAGGCCGACCCGGAGCGGTCCCGCGGCCTGATCAACTTCTTGATGCGCGACCGGCACGGCACGCCGTTCGAGCACTCGACGATGACGTTCTACGTCCGCGCGCCGATCTTCGTGTTCCGCGAGTTCATGCGGCACCGCACGTTCAGCTACAACGAGGAGAGCGGCCGCTACCGCGAACTCGCGCCGGAATTCTACGTGCCCGGGCCGTCGCGCAAGCTGGTCCAGCAGGGCAAGCCGGGAAAGTACGACTTCGCCGAGGGCACGCCGGAGCAGCACAAGCTCGTGGTGGAGGCCACCCAGGAGGCGTGCCGGGGGGCGTACGCGGCCTACCGGGAGATGCTGGAGGCGGGCGTGGCCCGCGAGGTGGCACGCACGGTGCTGCCCGTCGGGCTGTACTCCTCGATGTACGCCACGTGCAACGCCCGCGCACTGATGAACTTCCTTTCGCTGCGCACCCGGGGGGACGACGCCGCCTTCCCGTCGTTCCCGCAGCGTGAGATCGAGATGGTGGCGGAGGAGATGGAGCGCGAGTGGGCCGGGCTCATGCCGCTGACGCACGCGGCCTTCGAGGCGAACGGCCGGGTCGCCCCCTGATCCACAGGCCACTCTCCGGGGCGCCCGCTTGTGATCTACATTGTAAAGGCGGCGGCCTGGATCGGTCCTCCCACCGCGAGGTGCCCACCTCGGGCGGCAAGCGGATCCGGCGCCCGAATCATCCGAGAGGCGCGGTGGTCCACCGTGACGGGGCCGTGCCGAGTACGGTGATTCGGCGGTAGAGCCCGGTGACCCCTCCGGTGGCCTGGAGCCGCCGCAACGTCTGGCCGGAGGCCTGGATCGTGACGTCGAAGCCCTTGACGCTCGAGACGATGAGGGTGTGCCTGGCCACTCCGCCCGACGTGGAGCGGCGATCGAGGGCGCGGTGGCCCTCGACGGTGACCTTGCGGCCGGGATCGGCGGCGAACCGCCGAGCCATGAGCCCGGCAGGGGTGACCGAGATCTCCAGCCCGTTGTCCATTGAGTACGCCCCAGCGGCGAAATCGACCATGGCCGAGTAGCCGGACCCGCCTAGACCCGGGCCGGCGTTGGACAGATAGATCTTCAGGTCGTCAGGAAGCCCTTCGACCTGGAAGGGGAACGCGGTCGGCTTCACGGTGCCGAACGTGATCGACCTGGCGATCTGGTAGATGGTGCCGGTGTCGTCAGCAGCCCCCTGCACGGAGATCTCGGCCCAGCGGTGCGGCCCGTACTGCCAGCGCAGCTTGCCGCCGTACCCGCTCCCCGGCTTGTAGATCCAGTGCGCCCGCTTTCCGTTCACGGGAGCGGCGTGCAGGGGCTTTGCCGGTATGCCACCGGCGAGATAGCCGAGGATCGGCTCCGGCCCCACCCCGAAGTCGGTCAATTCGACGACACTTCCGCGGCCGCCGTTCAGGCCGGCCGTGACTTTGAACGTGTGCTCGCCGTTCTGATGGTCCTCGGTGACCGACAGCGGCGTGTACCCCTTGGGCAGCCATCCGAAGACGGCGCGTTGCACGAGCGGGTTGGGATAGGCCCCGCCACTCGGTGGCGACGGCGGGAAGGCAGGCCGCTCGGGTTCGGCGTCGAGTCGTGGCAGACCAATGGCCGCCAGCGTCACGAGCAGGCCCATCGCCACAGCCGATCCTGCCACGGCACAGGTGCGCCGCACTCGCAGCGTCCGGCGCCCGCGAGCGGCGAGTCCGGGAACGTCGATCTGCGGGCGTTGACGGGGAGTGCTCGCGATCTGTTCCAGCCTGCGGTGGAGGTCCATGGTCTCGTCGGTCATCAGGCCGTTCCCTCCTCGAGATTCATCGCCGGCAGGAGCGCTTGACGCAACGCCGCCAGTCCCCGCGAGGTCTGGCTCTTGACGGTCCCGGTGGAGCAGTTCAGGACCTCGGCCGTCTGCTCGACCGACAGGTCGCAGTAGAAGCGCAGCACCACGGCCGCACGCTGTCGCGGGGCCAGCTCCCGCAGCGCCGCACGCAGGTCCAGGTCGCTGTCGTGGTCGGCGAGGTCCGGGCTGGGCTCGGGCGGTTCCCGTACCGCCGACACCCGTCTCCACCAGCCGGTTCGCTGCTCGGCGAGGAACACCCGCACGAGCACGGTCCGCGCGTAGCCATCGATGTTCTCCACCGAGCCGGCGCGGTGCCATTTCACGTACAACCTGGTCAGAGCCACCTGCACGAGATCATCGGCACGGTCCCAGTCCTGGCAGAGCAGGTAGGCGACACGCTGCAGCCACGGAAGCCGTGCGGCGACGTACGCCGTGTACTGCTCGTCCCGTGCTGTTCCCGCCACAGGCGCCGCCCTCTCGTCAGATGCCTCACACCTGTCTAATGCCGCCGGACCGCCGAGAGGTTGCATCCATCGCTACCCGGGTTCCCCGGGGCGAGCGGCTCATGTCAACCGTCCCGGCCGGTGAGCCAGGCCGCCGCGCGCTCGGCGATGGCCAGGACCGTGGCGTTGGTGTTCGCCGACACGATCGAGGGCATCACCGACGCGTCGGCCACCCGCAGCCCGTCGACGCCGCGTACGCGCAGTCGCGTGTCCACCACGGCCATCTCGCCGGTGCCCATCCCGCAGGTGCCGGTCAGGTGGAAGTAGGTGTTCACGCTGCGCCGCACGTAGTCGCGCAGCTCATCGTCACTCTGGAGCAACGGGCCGGGGGAGATCTCCGCGTCCCGCCAGTCCGCCAGGGCAGGTGCCGCGCCGATCTCACGGGCCAGGCGTAGGCCGGTGACCAGCCGTTCCAGGTCCCGTTCCTCGGTCAGGTACGCCGGATCGATCAGCGGGGCGGCGGTGGGGTCGGCGCTCGTCAGCCGCAGGCTGCCGCGGCTGGCCGGTGTCATCAGGCCAACGCTGATCGAGTAGCCGTCCCCGGGAACGGGCACGGCACGCAGGCGCCTTGCCGCGTGGCCGAACACGAACTGCAGGTCCGGCTCGGCCACGGACGGGTCGCTGCGCAGCACGACGAGCGGCCTGCGGACGAGGGTGGGCATCCGTGTCGGCCGCGTCGCGGTGTAGCCGACGCGGGACTGCGGATGGTCCTGGAGGTTGGCGCCGACCCCGGGCAGGTCGGTCCCGACCTCGATGCCCACCTCCCGCAGGTGCCCGGCCGGGCCGATCCCCGAGAGCATGAGCAACTGCGCGGATCCGATCGTGCCCGCCGCCAGGACCACCTCCGCGCCGGCCCGCGCGCGCCGCCGCTCGCCCCCGCCGACGTACTCCACGCCTCGGCAGCGGCCGTCCTCCACGGTCAGGCGCAGCACGCGGGCACCGGTGCGTACCGTCAGGTTCGGGCGGTCGAGCACGTCACGCAGGTAAGCGTCGGCCACACTCTGCCGGCGCCCGTCCACCACGTTGACCTCCAGCCAGGCCACACCCTCCTGGACGGCGCCGGCCAGGTCCGTCGCGTCGGCGTGCCCGGCCTCCAGCGCCGCCCGGTGCATCGCGGTCCACAGCGGGTTGTCCACGGCCGGCGCGGCGACCCGCATCGGCCCGTCGAGCCCCCGGTACGCCGGGTCCCGGCCGTCCGCGCGCTCGCTGCGGCGGAAGAACGGGAGCAGTTCGTCATAACTCCAGCCGGTGGCACCCGCGGCCGCCCAGGCGTCGAAGTTCGCGCGATGACCTCGGACGTGGCACATCGCGTTGATGGCACTGGAGCCTCCGAGCACTTTTCCCTGGGGTACCGGGAGGCGCGCCCCGGCCAGTCCGGGCTGCCCGACCGTCTGGTAGGACCAGTCGGCCGGGCCGCCCTGCAGGCTGGACCAGACGAGCGGATCGGTCATGGCGGGCGGGCCGGCGGCGTCACCGGCCTCGACCAGGAGCACGCTGCTGTCCGGGTCCTCGGAGAGCCGGGCCGCCAGGACGCAGCCCGCGGTCCCGCCGCCCACCACGATGTAGTCGTGCTCGGCCATCTCGCGATCGTAGCCTTCGGGCATAGCATCCCGAAGACCGTTTCGCGCGCGTTACCTGCGGTTCTGCGGACGTTCCTGCCGCCTGCCGAGGGGGCCGGCGTCGAGGGACGCCGGCACGGCTCCTGCGGGTGCTACCAGCGGTCGTGGACCAGGGGCCGGATCAGCTCGTCGTAGACGGCGGTCACCGCCGCGGAAGTCTCTTCGTTCAGCGGGGAGAGGCGCGCGGCCTCGGCGTTCGCCTCCGCCTGCCGCTGGTTCCGCGCGCCGGGGATGACCACGCTGACGCCCGGCTGGTCGATGATCCAGCGCAGCGCGAACTGCGCCATCGTCATCCCGTCCGGCACGAGGGACCTGAGGCGCTCGACCGCCGCCAGCCCGGTCTCGTAGTCGACCCCGGCGAAGGTCTCACCGACGTCGAACGACGCGCCGTGCCGGTTGAAGTTGCGGTGGTCGTCCTGGCCGAAGGTGGTGTCGCGGTCATAGCGCCCCGACAGCAGCCCGCTGGCGAGCGGGACCCGGGCGATGATGCCGACCCCGGCCTCGGCGGCCGCGGGCAGGACCTGCTCCAGCGGCTTGAGGCGGAAGGCGTTGAGGATGATCTGCACGGTGGCGACGCCGGGCCGGGCGATGGCCGTCAGCGCCTGCTCACAGGTCTCCACGCTGACGCCGTACGCGGCGATCCTGCGGTCCTCGACCATGGAGTCCAGCGCGTCGTAGACGGCCTGGTCGGAGAAGACGGCGGTCGGCGGGCAGTGCAACTGCACGAGGTCGATCGTGTCGACCCCGAGGTTCTGCCGGGACCGGTCGTTCCAGGCGCGGAAGTTGTCCAGGTTGTAGGCGGAGGCCTCCTGAGGGACCCGGCGGCCCATCTTCGTGGCGACGGTGAGCCCGGGCCGCTCCTTGAGGAGCCTGCCGACGATCTGCTCGCTGCGCCCGTCGCCGTACACGTCGGCCGTGTCGATGAAGGTGACACCGGCGTCGACGGCGGTGTTCAGCGTCGCCAGCGCGTCGTCCTCGGTGACCTCGCCCCAGTCGGCGCCCAGCTGCCACGCGCCGAGCCCGACTACCCCGACCTGCCTGCCTGTTCTGCCCAATTCGCGGTTTTCCACATGCCAGATCGTACGGCCCGGGCCGCCGTGACCTGCATGCCGGTGGCCCCGCGGCCCCTCGGAGGCCCTACACCTTGATGACCACCGTGTCGGCGACCTTGTCGTGCAGGCATTGGCGGTGCGGCTTGTCCCAGAGCAGCCACAGGGAGTCGAGCAGGCTGAAGATGCCGCCTATGCCGGGAACCTGCGGCGCGTAGGCGTAGAGCGCGGCTCGCTTGACGGCGGCGAATGTGCTCAACGGCGCCCGGCCGGAAAGCGTGACGACCTTGATCTTCATCGCGCGCTTGCCGAGCGTCTGGCCCCACTTGGCATGCTGAAAGCCGTCGTAGACGAAGGCGATGGTCCCTCCGACCAGCCCGACGAGCAGGCTGATTCCCATGAGGTTCAGCTCGGCGTTCATCAGGTGGTCCATGGCGACCGGATCATTGGGGTCGTCCGGGAGGATGTTCGTGAGCTTGTGGAGGTACCAGCCGAAGAACCAGATCCACAGCGGTGACATGATCACCGCGAGGATGAGGCCGTCGATGAGCCGGGCGACGAGGCGTTGCCACGCCTCCGCGAGACTCGGGTCCATCGGCGGCCGGCCATAGGTGTTCGGTGGCTGCCATCCTCCGCCGGGTGAGGGATACGGCTGGCCGTAAGGGCCGGGCGGCGGCGCTCCGTACGGCTGACCGTACGGCTGCGCGTAGGGCGGTGGTGGCGGGGCGGGTTGCTCCGGGGGCGCCGGTGAGGCACCGGCCGGTGACGCGAAAGGCGTATCTTCAGGCGACTCCTGCGACATGCTCCACCCGTGTCTCCCCGCGCCGCTCAAAAGACTGAACGGTCGACATAAATGCCGTGATCTCCCCGGGTCATTATGGGCCACAACGCCTACCGGCAACGTGCCGTTCGACCGATTCGCTCGCTCCGCCTTCAGGTCTCGTAAAGACGCGCGGAATTGCTCCGGGAGCCCGCTCAGCCGATGGCCCACAGCAGACCACCGGCGACCAGACCGGTGGCCGCGACTCCCCCGGCCGTGGCGAGCGTCACCCG
>DASQPY010000685.1:0-3702 GCA_035643735.1 Actinoallomurus sp.
GCGATCCTCCGCACCCCCGCGGGCTCATCCCGCAGCATCGCGTCCCCTTCCCCGGCGTGGCCGGACGCTGCCGTCGAGTGGACCCGAACGCTAGCAATGCTGTGGTCTGACCACAACTATCGTCGCACCGTTGCCATCAGATGAACGGGCGCTTATGGTCTAACCACATCGCGGTCAGGCCGAGTAAGGAGGCGCCGTGAACTCCGACGTCGGAGTAGAGCCCATCCGCGTGATGCTGGCGAAGATCGGCCTCGACGGGCACGACCGCGGGGTGAAAGTGGTGGCCCGCACGCTGCGCGACGCCGGTATGGAGGTCATCTACACCGGGCTGCACCAGACGCCGGAGCAGATCGTCGAGGCGGCCCTCCAGGAGGACGCCGACGGCATCGGCCTGTCCATCCTGTCGGGAGCGCACATGACGCTGTGCGCCAAGGTCCTCGAACTGCTCAAGGAGCGCGACGCCCTCGACATCTCCGTCTTCGTGGGCGGCATCATCCCCGACGGCGACTTCGCGGAGCTGGAGAAGCTCGGCGTCGCACGGATCTTCACCCCCGGCGCGACGACCCAGGACATCGTCGAGTGGGTACGCGCCAATGTGGGCGAGGGTGCCAAGGAGAGCGTCGCAGAGAGCTGAGAGCCACCGACCGGCCGATATTCGTTTTCGTTCGCCGTCGCGGCATCTCTAGTGTGGCGGCGTGATGCCTCACGTGATCGTTCTCAACGGCGGCTCCAGCTCGGGGAAGTCCGGGATCGCCCGTTGCCTGCAGGCGGTGCTGCCGGACCCGTGGCTGACGCTCGGGACCGACACGCTCGTGGAGGCGATGCCCGCGTCGATGCGGGCATCGGAGGCGGGCATCGAGTTCGCCGCGGACGGCGAGGTCGTCGTCGGGCCGGAGTTCCGGACGCTGGAGGCGGCCTGGATCGACGGGATCGCCGCGATGGCCCGTTCGGGCGCCCGGATCATCGTCGACGAGGTCTTCCTCGGCGGAGCCGAGTCCCAGCGACGCTGGCAGAAGGCCCTCACCGAGCTCGACGTGCTGTGGGTCGGCGTCCGGTGCGAGAGCGCCGTCGCCACGGGACGCGAGGTCGCGCGGGGCGACCGTGTCACCGGGATGGCCGCCGTGCAGGCGGACCTGGTGCACCGCGACGTGGTCTATGACCTGGAAGTGGACACGACCCACGCGGAGCCGATGGAGTGCGCGCGGGACATCGCCTCCCGCCTTCGCTGACCGGCGCCGGCCGCAGGCCTCAGGCCGGCGGGCTCGGCAGGGCCGTCTGGCCGGCGGTGAGGGCGAGGACGACCAGCGCGGAGGTCCAGCCCAGCGGTGCGACGCCGGCCTGGGCGCCGCGGCCGTCGACCTTCTCAGGGAACGATCCCAGCGACGTGCGATGCCCGATCAGCCAGGTGAGCCAGCTCTGGGCGCCCAGCAGATCACCGGAGGCCGCCGCGGCGAGCGCGAACAGGCCCGTCTCCGGGGTCCAGGCGACCTGCGCGCCGTACCCCTCACCCGGCACCACACCGCCTCCCGGCAACCGCAGCCGGTCGCCGGTGGCCGTGACCGCGCCCAGCACCGCGGTGGACGGCGGCGCGAACGGCGGCGCCAGGAACGTCACCGAGGAGTCCAGCAGGCCGCCCGCGAGCGGCGAGCGCGGATAGCCGTACGGGGCGAAGCGCTGCTCGATGCCCTGCGCGAGGCGCTCGGCGCTCCGGTGCCACCGCTGCGCCTCGTCGGTCTCACCACGGTCGGTGGCCAGCGCCGCGGCGGCCCGGAGCCCGGCCAGCATCGGCGCGCACACGCCGAGCGTCGCCGCGCGCGGCAGTTGCTCGCGTGAGGTGCTGCGTTCCCAGTAGTCCGGTGACGGCGGCGGCAGGCCGTCGGAGCGCAGGGAGTCGGCCGCCCGGTCGGCGGCACGGCGCACCATCGGCCACAGTGTGGTCATGTTCGCCGCCTGCGGGTCGGTCTGGTGCAGGAACCACGTCGCCCACAGCACCCAGCCCAGGCTGTCGAGCTGCACGCTGCGTCCGTCGGCCACGGCCGTGCCGTCGGGCCGGTACCGTGCCGCCCACAGCCCGCCGTGGTCCTGCGCGCGGGCCAGGAAGTACAGCACCCGCTGCGCGTCCTCCCCGTGCCCGGTCACCGCGAACGCCGCGGCGGTGAAGGCCCCGTCGCGCGGCCACATGTAGTTCCACGAGGCGTACCACGAGGCGGTCGAGGCGCCGTTCGGCAGCGTCAGCATGCGCAGGTCGAGCAGCGCGCGCGAGGACGCGTCGCGTTCGGCGGGAGTGCCGCCGGGCACCACCCCGTCGGCGAGCCACGACTGGTCGGCCCGTACGGCCTCGGCCACGCGCGGGTCGTCGCGCGAGAGCGTCACCGGAGTGTTGAGACCGAACGGGATGAGCCGCGCCTTACCGTCCGGCAACGCGAGCACGGAACTCCGCGGAATGTAGGAGGCGTTCTCCGCCTCCTCCGGCGGGACCGCGGCGCGGGAGAACGGCCAGCCGCCGTTGCCGATCAGCCCCGGGCTGCGCCAGGCGGGCCCTTCGTTGTCCGGTATGGTCGCGGCACAGGTCGCGGCGAGTGCGGCGACGAGGAGAAAAGAAGCGACACGGCGCACATCCCGTGCCCGGTTCTTACTCACCCGCAACTCCCGAAAATCCTGGCATCCAGTGGACCAATAAGCAGTAAACACCTGTGGTTCATGTGCTCATTACCCGAGTGTCACCGATGCGAAGCACTCCCTGGGACCCGGCGGTCAGGGCCGGGTCACGTTGCGACTAGGCTGCCTGGTCGGAGCGGACCGCTGGAGCGCGGTCGCAACCTGTCGAATCCCGTTAAGGACGGACCCCCGTGGACCTGTTCGAACATCAGGCGAAGGAGCTCTTCGCGGAGTACGGCGTCCCGGTCCCTGCCGGCAAGATCGCCAAGACGTCCGAGGAGGCCCGCGCGATCGCCGAGGAGTTCGCCGCCGCCGGCACCTCGCGCGTCGTCGTCAAGGCACAGGTGAAGACCGGCGGCCGCGGCAAGGCCGGCGGCGTGAAGCTCGCCGACTCGCCCGCCGACGCAGAGGACAAGGCACGCCAGATCCTCGGCATGGACATCAAGGGCCACACGGTCCACAAGGTTCTGGTCGAGGAGGCCAGCGCCATCGCGCAGGAGTACTACTTCTCCTTCCTGCTCGACCGCGCCAACCGGACCTTCTTGTCCATCTGCTCCGTCGAGGGCGGCATGGAGATCGAAGAGGTCGCCGCGACCAAGCCGGACGCCGTCGCGCAGATCCCGATCGCGGCCCTGGACGGCGTCGACCGCGCCAAGGCTCGTGAGATCGCGACCGCCGGCCGCCTGCCGCAGGAGGCCATCGAGGGCGCCGCCGAGCTGATCGAACGCCTGTGGGCCGCCTTCGTCGACGAGGACGCCACCCTGGTCGAGGTCAACCCGCTGATCCTTACTCAGGACGGCCAGGTGAAGGCGCTGGATGGCAAGGTCACGCTCGACGACAACGCCGCCTTTCGCCAGCCCGAGCACATCGCGTTCGAGGACACGGCCTCCGCCGACCCGCTCGAGGCCAAGGCCAAGGAGAAGGACCTCAACTACGTCAAGCTCGACGGCTCCGTCGGCATCATCGGCAACGGCGCCGGCCTGGTCATGTCGACGCTCGACGTCGTCGCGTACGCGGGTGAGCAGTACGGCGGCCAGAAGCCGG
>DASQPY010000686.1:0-4583 GCA_035643735.1 Actinoallomurus sp.
TGCCCATCGTCTGGACCGAGCTGCGCCCCTACATCGAGGCCGCCACGATCATCGCCGAGCACGAGATCGGGGCGGTCCCGCACGAGGGCGAGCGCGGCAGGGCCGTGCAGACGGCGGTGGCGACCAACGTGCTGTACGAGAAGGTGCTGCTCGCGCTGCGGCGGATGGCCCAGGAGAACGCCTCGGCCCAGCGGTTCGGTGCCTCCGGCCGACCGGCGTCCGCCCCCGCGTCGGCGCGTACGGAAAGCGACGCTTCACGCCACGCCCCTCCCGGGTAATCATGACGGTGTGGAGTTCTCCGCCGCCGCAGACGAGCTGTACGGCGTCCTGCCCGCGGAGTTCACGGCCACGCGGAAACGCCTGGCCGCCGAGCTCTCGCGCGAGCAGGCCCGCAGCCTCACCGCGCTCCGCCGGCCGACCGTACCCGCGTGGGCGGTGAACCGGCTCGTACGCGACGATGCCGTCGGCCCGCTCCTGGACCTGGGCGAGCGCATGCGCACGGCGTGGTCCGACGGTGGCGACCTCGCACCCCTCGAACGTGAACGCGCATCCCTCGTCGAGAAGCTCGTACGCCGCGCGCGCGAGCTGGCCGACGAGGCGGGGCGGCCACTGAGCGACGCGTTCGCCGACGAGGTCGAGGAGACGTTGCGAGCCGCCATCGCCGACCCCTCGGCGGCCGACGCCGTACGCGCGGGGCGGCTCGACCATCCATTGCGGCACGCGGGGTTCGGCCCGTTCGGAGGCACGCAGGCACCGGCTCGGGCCACCACCCCGGGACGGCGTGCGGAGAAGGGGACCGCCAAGAAGGCGCGCGAGGAGAGGGAACGCAAGGAGCGGGAGAAGGAGGCAAGGGCCGCCGAGCGTAAGGCCGAGGAGGCCGAGCGTTCCCTCGCCGAGTGGGAGACCGCGCTCGGCGAGGCGCGCCAGCAGCTCGCCGCGGCCGACGAGGACCTCGATCACCTGCGCGAACGCCTGCGGGAGGCCGAGGCGCGCCGGGCCGACCTGAACCGCAGGGCCGAGGTGGCGGGCCGGGAACACGAACGCGCCGCACGCGCCGCCAAGGACGCCCGCCTCCGCGCGGGACAACTGACGCGGGACCGGCCATAACGCCACACTGGAGCCGGCCCGCCGGGGACCGGCCATGGCGTCGGCACACTGGAGCCGGTCCCTCAGGATCCGGCCGGGCCGCGCCGGTAACGGTCGTATCCGACTATTTACCAAGACACATCTGTGCATATATAGGTAAAGCTCGATTGGCTCATCACAAACGAGCAGGAAACCAGGAGAGCACTGGTACCTGACCAGGGTCTAAGATCAAGTAAAAACGACAGAAAGGGTGGGGACGTGACCGGCGCGGCGCGGCGGGCCCTCGGGGAGTTCGACACAACCAGACCCAACATCGCCCGCATGAACGACTACTTCCTCGGCGGGAAGGACAACTTCGCCGCTGACCGGGAGAGCGCGGAGCAGTTGCTCGCGATCGCCCCGGAGATCCAGGACCTCGCCACGGAGAACCGCCGCTTCCTCGGCCGGACCGTCACCTACCTGGCCGAAAAGGGGATCCGGCAGTTCATCGACATCGGATCCGGGCTACCGACCCGACAGAACACCCATGAGGTGGCGCAGAAGGTCGCTCCCGACGCCCGCGTGGTCTACGTCGACAAGGACCCGGTCGTCATCTCCCACGGCCGGGCGATCCTCGCCAACAACGAGCGCACCGTCGTCGTCGACGGCGACATCCTGCACCCCGAAGAGCTCGTCACCCATCCCGAGGTCCGCCGCGCCGTCGACTTCGACGAGCCGGTGGCGGTGCTCATCTTCGGTGCGCTGCACTTCATCCCGCACTCCGAGGACCCGTTCAAGTGCGTCGCGTGGATGCGGGACGCGTTGCCGGCCGGCAGCTACCTCGCGATCTCCCATGTGGTCTTCGACACCAAGCCGGACGTCATCGACCCGATCGAGGACATCTACCGCGGGATCTTCGAACGACCCGAGGCCAAGGCCGCACGCAGGACCGAGGACGTACTGCGCTTCTTCGACGGCTGGGACCTCGTCGAGCCCGGCCTGGTCTACATACGCCAGTGGCGCCCGGACAACCCGCTCAGCGCGCGGAGCGCCGAGAAGATATGGATGGTCGGCGGAGTGGGCCGCAAAGCGTAGAGGCGTCGCCGACAGGTCCCGTTCGTGGCGAGGGTCTGTCCCGCTCTAGAAGGTGCGCAGGATGCGGGTGAGGGTGTCCCGGATCTCCGAGGCCGGCTCCGCGTCGATACAGAGCCGCTCCATCACCATGTGGTAGTGGTCGACGTCCTCACGCTTGTCGAGGTACAGCGCGCTGGTCAGTTGCTCGAGGTAGACCACGTCGGGCAGGTCGCGGTCCGCGAACCGCAGGATGCTGAACGGTCCCCCCGCCGCCGCGTGGCCGCCTCGGTTGAACGGCACGACCTGCAGTGTGACGTTCGGCAGCTCGGTCACCTCGAGGAGGTGCTCCAGCTGCCTGCGCATGACCCGCGTCCCGCCCAGCGGACGCCGCAGCACCGCCTCGTCCACCACCGCCCACAGGTGCGGCGGGTCGTCGGCCTCCAGCAGCGACTGCCGGCGCATGCGCAGCCCGACCCGCCGCTCCACCTCGTGTCCGGGCGCGGCCGGATGGCCGAGCAGCGTGACGGCACGCGCGTAGTCCTCGGTCTGCAGGAGCCCGGGGACGAACTGGACCTCATACGTCCGGATACGCGAGGCGGCCTCCTCGAGGCCGATGTAGATCTCGAACCAGTTGGGCAGGATGTCGGAGTAACTGTGCCACCAGCCGGGCTCGTTCGCCCGGTCGGCGAGCGCCAGCATGCCGTTCTGCTCGTCCTCGTTGGTGACGCCGTAGAGCCTCAGCAGGTCGGCGACGTCGCGCCGGCGGCAGCGTACGCGGCCCAGCTCCATGCGACTGATCTTTGAGTGGGAGGCACGGATCGCCTCGCCGGCCTCCTCGCACGTGATCTGGCGACGCTCCCGCAGCCGGCGCAGCTGTGAGCCCAGCACGATGCGCAACACCGTCGGGCCACCGCGGTGGTCGCCGAAGATGTCGGTGGGGGTCGCCTCCCCGCCAGGCTGGGACCCGATCATGTGCTCCCCTAAGGACACTGGAATCGGCCCAGTGTCCCACTGGAGCCCTCGGTTGCAAAGTGCTTGCCTCAAGCAAGCATGTGATCGAAGTCGCCGTCCTTGGCGCCCTTGATGAAGGCGTCGATCTCGGCTCGTGTGTAGAGCAGGGCGGGACCGTCCGGGAACCGCGAGTTACGTATCGCGATCTCACCGCACGGCAGCTCCGCCAGCTCCACGCAGTTGCCACTGGGGTTGCTGACACGACTCTTGAGCCAACTGGCCTCCTGCAGGTAGGCGGCCGATATTCCGTTGTAGGCCTGATACATCTCGCCCTCCAAGCCGTCGTTCGAGGACTGCCCGGCCAGTAACCGGCCGAGCCGCTCCCCCCGGGACAGCGTCACGCACTTGCACTTGCACGTGCATTCGTGCGTGCAAGCGTGCTTGCATCTGCACGACTTGAGGAGCAAGATAGCGGAACCACGCACCACGCGCCTTGCGACGATGACGACTCCCCCAGGGTTCGCAATGAACTTCCCGCCGCCGAGCGAAACCACCGGCATCCCGCCCAATGACCAGGGGTGGGACGACTGGCTACGCCCTTTTGCCGACGATCCATGGTCGAACGAGGATCGGCCGCTGGTCGCGTCCAGGGACCTGCCCCCGGAGGTGGAATCGCCAGGAATTGCCCGAAATGTGACTAAAGCCACACTTGTCCGGTGGAGTCTGGGTGAGTTCTATGACGACGCCGCAGTGGTCGTCTCCGAACTTGTGACGAATGCCATCCGCTATGGGCTCCGCCCGGACGTCGGCTATCCGCTGCGGCTGGTCCTCGTCCGCTACGAACGCCAGCTCGTGTGCATGGTCACCGATCCGGCCGATGTGGCTCCGCGGATGAGGGAGCCCGACTGGGTCGCCGAGACCGGGCGTGGCCTGCACATCATCGAGGCGATAAGCCGCGCCTGGGGCTGGACCCCGCTGTTGCAGGGCGGAAAGGCCGTCTGGGCGTCCTTCTCCATCATCTGAGTCCCCCTGCGGGCGCCGACAGCCACTCCACGTGGCCGTCGCCGATCGCCAGCACGCGGGCCGTACGGTCGCCGCGGCGCAGCCCGAGCACGGACACCAGCGCATCGGAGTCGGGCGCCTCATAGGACAGATGGAACAGCTCATGGTCCCGGGCGATCTCCGCGATCGCCGCGTCGAAGACCTCCCGGCGCTCGGCCGGCACGTGCAGCCGCGTCGCCGAATGAAAGACCACCACCGGCATGCCGCGCGGCACCCCGGCCACCACCTCCGGAAGCACGGCGGCCATGTCTCCGGTGACCGTACGCGGCGGATCCGCCGCCACGACCCGCAGGGCCGCGTCCTGGAGCGTCGCCTGCGCGGTGTTCTCCGGCCAGATCAGCGCCTGAAGCCACAACCGCTCGTCCGGATCGGTGGCGTCGATCGGATTCAGGTCCACACCCACCCGGTCCGCGATCGCCGGAAGCCGGTCC
>DASQPY010000687.1:0-3893 GCA_035643735.1 Actinoallomurus sp.
GGAGACCGCGACCGCCGTACCCGGGCGTACGAGGCGGGCGGCGCGGCGGGCGATGGCGTCCTTCTCCTGACGCTGTCGGACCGACTTGGCCGCGAAGCCCGGTTCCTCGGTGGACCCGGCGCCCACCGTGGTAGCGCCGCCGTGCACCTTGGAGATCAGGCCGCGGTCGGCGAGTACCTCCAGGTCACGGCGGATCGTCATGTCTGAGACGCTGAACTCTCGGACGAGGTCGGCGACGCGGACGCCTCCGTGCTGCTGGACGAGATCCAAGATTGCCTGCTGCCGTTGCTGGGCGAGCATCGTCCCCCCCTCTCAGCGAACGCCACCGCGTGCAGCGTGCCCCCAGAAACGACATATGTCAACACAGCCCAACACGTTATCGAATCGAGTCTTGTTGGTTTGTGTTGATAATGGTAGGAATAGCGCACATCGCCTGGTAACTCAGCGGAAACATCGGGGAAACGGGACCAGGTCCAGCCACCAAAGGCCAGAAAGAAGGCAGAGCATGGCCCGGATACGCAGGCCCGGCGCGGTCGTGGCGATAGGTCTCGCCGCCGCCCTCAGCCTCGCTGCCTGTTCGTCAGGCAAGGAGAGCTCGTCGGCGAGCTCCAGCAAGAAGGTCTCAGGGAAGATCTCCATCGCCTTCCTGCAGAAGCAGGGCGATCAGCAGTACTTCATCGACGAGGCCCAGGGCGCCAAGGACAAGGCCAAGCAGCTCGGCAATGTCGACGTCAAGATCGTCAATCTTGGCAACGACACCAACAAGGCGGTGTCGGAGACCCAGGCGGCGGTCGCGCAGAAGGCGAACGGCGTCCTCATCGTGCCGCCGGACCCGGCGGTCGGCCCGCAGATCGTGCAGACCGCGGCGGGCGGCAACGTGACGCTGCTCACCACGGACGACCAGATCTGCAAGAACGGCCCGGACCCGTCCAAGTGCGCCAAGGACCAGCTGGTCCAGCGGGTGGGCTTCTCCGGCAGCCAGATGGGCTCCCAGGTCGGCCAGCGCGCCGGCGAGGAGTTCAAGAAGTCGAACTGGAAGGCTTCTGACACCGCGGTCATCTCGGCCTGGAAGCAGGACGTGACCGTGTGCACCGACCGTGTGGTCGCCGCGCAGGCCGCGTTCGAGCAGGCCGCCGGGACCAAGGTCCAGGTTATCAAGGTCGGTACCGACAACACCCCGACCGACGCCCAGTCCAAGACCGGTGCCGTGATCTCGGGCCACCGGTCCGTCAAGCACTGGGTCGTGTGGGGCTGCAACGACGAGAACGTCTCCGGTGCGGTCACCGCGATCCAGAACGGCGGCTACAAGGCGGCCGACATCGACGGCGTCGGGCTCGGCGCCTACCTGGCCTGCAAGGACTGGGGTTCGGGCAAGGCGACCGGCATGAGGGCCGCGCTGTTCATCAACGGCTACGACGTCGGTGGCCTGGCCCTGCAGGAGATCGTGGACAACCTGCGGACCGGCAAGCCGATGCCGCAGGAGGCGTTCGCCCCGACCAAGATGGTCGACGCGTCCAACTGGAAGCAGGAGGGCGTCAAGTGCACCTGAGCTCATCCGGGAGCGCGGCGTTCTCCCGGAGCGGACGGCGCCGTACGCCTCGCCGCCCGGTCTGAAAACTACGCCGACGGCCCCGGCCGGCGGGCGCCTCCGTCGCCCGCCGGTCAGGGTCACCCCGGGGACCGGCATGGTGTCGCCAAACCGTGCCGATCCCCAGCAGTGCGCAGTCCCCCGAAAACAGGAGCAGCCCCATGCGCACCGTCCGTGCCCTGACATCGGTTCTCGCCGCCTTCGCGACGAGCATCGCCGGTTCCGCGGTGATCACGCTCGCATCGGCCCCGCCGGCCGCCGCTCTCGACAACGGCCTCGCCCTGACCCCGCAGATGGGGTTCAACAACTGGAACGCGACGCACTGCGGCGCGGACTTCAACGAGGCGATGGTCAAGGGAATCGCCGATCTGTTCGTCTCCTCGGGTCTGAAGGACGCCGGATACCAGTACGTCAACCTCGACGACTGCTGGGCCGAGCACGACCGGGACGCGAACGGCGACTACGTCCCGAACAAGACGAGGTTCCCTGACGGCATCAAGGCCGTCGCGGACTACGTGCACTCCAAGGGCCTGAAGTTCGGGATCTACACCAGCGCCGGCACCATGACTTGCGCCCAGACGATGCCCGGTTCCCTCGGCCACGAACAGCAGGACGCGAAGCTGTTCGCCTCGTGGGGCGTGGACTACCTCAAGTACGACAACTGCAACAACCAGGGCGTGGACGCGGTCAAGCGCTACACCGCGATGCGCGACGCGCTGAAGGCCACCGGCCGGCCGATCCTGTTCTCCATCTGTGAGTGGGGCGAGAACAAGCCGTGGCTGTGGGGCAAGGACGTCGGCAACTCCTGGCGTACCACCGGCGACATCAGTGACGGCTACTCGAGCATGCTCGGCATCGTCCACCAGAACATGGCGCTGGCCGAGTACGCCGGCCCCGGCCACTGGAACGATCCGGACATGCTGGAGGTCGGCAACGGCGGCATGACCGACACCGAGTACCGCTCGCACTTCAGCCTGTGGGCGGAGATGGCGGCGCCGTTGCTGATCGGCAGCGACCTGCGCAAGGCCTCCGCCGCGACGATGGCCATCCTCACCAACAAGGAGGTCATCGCGGTCGACCAGGACAAGCTCGGCGTCCAGGGCGCGCCGATCTCCACCGACGGCGGCCGCGACGTCTTCGTCAAGCCGCTAGCGAACGGCGACCGGGCGATCACGCTGTTCAACGAGTCGGACGCACCCCAGCGGATCACGACGTCGGCGAGCGCGGCCGGGATGCCGGCGGCGCCCGCGTACCGGGTCCGCGACCTGTGGGCGCACACCACGCGAGAGACCGCGGGCTCTCTCACCGCGACGGTTCCGGCGCACGGCACCGTGATGCTGCGCGTCGCACGGGACCCGCGGTGGGCGGTGTACCCGCCCTCGGTGGACGCCGGGATCGAGGTCCCCGTGGCGTACCCGGGCGCGCGGCCGTTCGTCGAGCCCGGCAAGGCGGTCACCGTCACGACGACCGCGACCAACTCCGGCCGGCTGCCCGCCGTGCTCCTGCACAACAACCTCGCCGTCCCGGACGGCTGGAACGTCATGGCCACGTCCCGCAAGAGCAGCGTTCTCGTGGGCGCGAACCAGAAGTTCGCCACGACGTGGACGGTCCAGGTGCCGGCCGGCGCCAAGCCCGGTTCCTACGACCTGACCACCACCGCGACGTACGAGCCGGACGGAACGGTCAGCCAGAACACCGTCCAGGTGGACGTGCTGAACGCCACCGCCCCACCGTCGGGGACGTCGTACCTGAGCGACATCCCCTGGCTGCGGACGGACAACGGCTGGGGCCCGGTGGAGAAGGACACCAGCAACGGTGAGCAGCCCGCCGGTGACGGGCACCCGATCACCATCAACGGCACCGTCTACAAGAAGGGCCTCGGCGTGCACGCGCCGAGTTCCGTCGAGTACTACACGGCCAAGAGGTGCACGTCGGTGTCGGCCGACGTCGGCGTGGACGACGAGAAGACGGCCAAGGGCTCGGTGACCTTCGAGCTGTGGGCCGACGGCAGCAAGGTCGCCGACAGCGGCCCGCTGACGACCGCCGACCCGGCCAAGCACCTGACCGCCGACCTCAGCGGGGCGACGTTCCTCCGCCTGGTCGTCACCGACGGTGGCAACGGCAATGACAGTGACCATTCCGACTGGGCGGACGCCCAGATCACCTGCACCTGACCGACCGGCGGGGCGGTCAGCGGACCGCCCCGCCCCAACCCCCAGGGGCCTGACATGACCGAGCGAAGCGAGGGAATCGACGGCACAGTCCGCCTGGTCGCTCCGCCGACGGAGGAGGGCTCATGACCGAG
>DASQPY010000688.1:0-3673 GCA_035643735.1 Actinoallomurus sp.
TACCGGCCGGCGGCGTCCGCCCGATCGACACCCGCGGCCCGATCGTACGGGCCGGATGCGCCGTCCGTAGCGCTGCGTGGCGTGGATAGGCTGCGGGGTATGCGATCGTGGCCCGCCCCCGAGGTCCCCAGCCTGGCCGAAAACGGCCTGCCGCCCATGGAACCTCAGCTGAACCTGTACAACTCCGCCGCGGGTGTCCTGCGCCCGGTGACTCCCGGTCCGGTCGCCAGGATGTACGTCTGCGGCATCACCCCCTATGACGCCACCCACCTCGGCCACGCAGCGACGTACCTGGCCTTCGACCTGGTCAACCGGGTCTGGCGCGACCAGGGGCACGAGGTGGACTACGTCCAGAACACCACCGACGTCGACGACCCCCTGCTCGAGCGCGCCACCGCGACCGGTCAGGACTGGCGCGCCCTGGCGGCGCGGGAGATCGACCTGTACCGCGACGACATGACCGCGCTGCGCATCCTGCCGCCCCGCGAGTACGCCGGCGCCGTCGAGTCGATCCCCCTCATCATCGACTTCATCGAGGTGCTGAGGTCGCGCGGCGCGACGTACGACGTCGACGGCGACCTGTACTTCCCGGTCTCCGCCGACGCGGAGTTCGGCTCAGTGAGCGGCCTGACGCCGGCACAGATGGTGCCGCTGTTCGCCGAGCGCGGCGGCGACCCCGACCGCAAGGGCAAGAAGGACCCGCTGGACGCCCTGCTGTGGCAGGCCGAGCGCCCGGGGGAGCCGTCCTGGGACTCTCCGTTCGGACCGGGCCGTCCCGGCTGGCACGTCGAGTGCGCCGCCATCTCGGTGCACAACCTCGGCATGTCCTTCGACGTCGAGGGCGGCGGCTCGGACCTGGTGTTCCCGCACCACGAGATGGGCGCCTCGCACGCCGAGGTCGCCACCGGTGAGAGGCCGCACGCCCGGGCGTACGTCCACGCGGGCATGGTCGCCCTCGACGGTGAGAAGATGTCCAAGTCGCGCGGCAACCTGGTCTTCGTGTCGAGCCTGCGCCGCGACGGCGCCGACCCGATGGCGATCCGGCTGGCGCTGCTGGCGCACCACTACCGGTCGGACTGGGAGTGGACCCCCGAGGACCTGGCCCGTGCCGAGGCCCGCCTGGCGCGCTGGCGCGAGGCCGCGCTGCTGGCCGGCGGCCCGCCCGTGCACGAGGTCGCCGCGGAGGTGCGCCGTCACCTCGCGAACGACCTGGACGCCCCGTCGGCGCTCGCCGCGCTCGACCGCTGGGTGGACCACGCCCTGAGTGTCGTCGCCGAGGACCGAGAGGACGAAGGCGCGGCCCCGGAGCTGTTCGGCCGCATCGTCGACGCCCTCCTCGGCATCGCTCTCTGAGCACGGTTTCCGCGGATCTGAACCCCCCTTCTCCATGCCCGTCCACCGGCCCGTACTTCGCGACGACGCACCCGGACCCACGAGCCCCGACGAAAGGCCGACGTGCAAGCAAAGGACTCCGCGCCGTGGTGGCGCAGTGCGGTCATCTACCAGATCTACATTCGCAGCTTCGCCGACCTGAGCGGTGACGGCGTCGGCGACATCGCGGGCATCCGATCGCGGCTGCCGTACCTGCGTGCTCTTGGTGTCGATGCGATCTGGATCACGCCGTGGTACCCCTCGCCGATGGTGGACGCCGGGTATGACGTCGCCGACTACACGGGCATCGACCCGGTGTTCGGGACCATCGAGGACGGCGAGGCGCTCATCGGCGAGGCGCACGACCACGGCCTGCGCGTGGTGCTGGACATCGTGCCGAACCACACCTCGGACAAGCATGTCTGGTTCGAGGCGGCATTGGCGGCGGGGCCGGGCAGCCCGGAACGCGACCGGTACGTCTTCCGGCCCGGCAAGGGCGAGGCCGGCGAGCTGCCGCCGAACGACTGGCGCAGCACGTTCGGCGGCAGCGCGTGGACCCGGGTTCCGGACGGTGAGTGGTACCTCCACCTGTTCGCGGAGGCGCAGCCGGACCTGAACTGGGAGAACCCGGGCGTTCGCCAGGACTTTGAGAAGGTGCTCGCGTTCTGGTTCGACCGCGGCGTCGACGGCTTCCGCATCGACGTGGCCCACGGGCTGATCAAGCAGGAGGGCCTGCCGGACGCCGGCGAGGCCGGTGACGTGCTCGAGCCGACCGAGCGCGAGGACCACCCGCACTGGGATCGCGACGGGGTCCATGAGATCTACCGTGAGTGGCGCAAGGTCGCCGACCGCTACGACGGCGACCGTACGTTCACCGCCGAGGCATGGGTCAGCGGCCCCGAGCGGCTCGCCCGCTACGTACGTCCCGGCGAACTCCAGACGGCGTTCAACTTCGACTATCTGCGCGCCCCGTGGGAGGCCTCGACGCTGCGCGAGGTGATCGACACGAGCCTGGACGCCCTGGGCTCGGTGGGTGCGCCCGCGACCTGGGTGCTGTCCAACCACGATGTCGTACGCCACGTCACCCGCTACGGCCGTGCGAACACCGAGGGCCGAGGACCGCGTGCCGACACCGCCGAGCCGCTCGACCTGGCCCTGGGCGTACGCCGGGCGCGGGCGGCGGCGCTGCTCATGCTCGCGCTGCCCGGCGGGGCGTACGTCTACCAGGGCGAGGAACTGGGGCTCGCCGAGGTGGAGGACATTCCGGAGGAGTTCCTGCAGGACCCGGTGTGGGAGCGTTCCGGGCACACCTCGCGCGGCCGGGACGGCTGCCGGGTACCGCTCCCGTGGTCCGGCGACGCCCCGCCGTTCGGCTTCAGCCCGGACGGCGCGACCACGTGGCTGCCCCAGCCGAAGGCGTGGGAGGACCTCACCGCCGCTGCCCAGGAGAACGACCCCGGCTCGATGCTGGAGCTCTACCGGGCGGCGCTGCGCCTGCGGCACGGCCACCCGGCTCTCGGCGATGGCGACCTCCGCTGGCACGAGACGCCGGAGGGCGTCCTGGTGTTCTCCCGTACGCCGGGTTTCGTGTGTGCGGTCAATCTCTCCGGCGAGCCGTACGCGCTGCCGGCCCACACCGGCGTCCTCCTCGCCAGCGGCTCGCTCGACGGCGACACCCTGCCGAACGACACCGCCGCCTGGCTGACCGTCGACGGCTGAGGGGGCCGCTTGGGTGCGAGTCCGCGGAGCGTCGCCGACGCCGGTGCTCCGCGGACGTCCCTCGCCCCGCGCTGATCATGGGGGGCCGGGCGCCCCCTCCGACGCCCGGCATCCCGGAATATCCTTTATATCGGTCGCAAGGCTTTATGCTTCCCGGATTTCGCCTTTTCGATGGAAACGGCGTCGAGCAATCTCTGCTGCGCGCTAATCTTTCGCCGTGCTCTCCAAGCCATCACCGGACCCGAAGTCCTCGATGTGGGGATGGCTCGCCCACGACCTGCGCTTCCATCGCAACCAGCGCGGATTATGGGGCGACGCGGTCGCCAAATTGATCAACTGTGCAAGATCAAGTCTTTCTCGCCTGGAGAACGGCGAGGCAAAGCTCGACGAGGGCCAAGCGGCGACGCTGGACGAGCGATGGCAGACCGGCGGTCACTTCGGCACCATCCTCTGGTACGCCCGCCTCGGCCATGATCCGAATTGGATCAAGCAGCACGAAGATATCGAGGCCGGCGCCTCCGTGATCAAGGTTTTCGAAGCGATAGTCGTCCCTGGTTTGTTGCAACTGCCCGAATACGCGCAT
>DASQPY010000689.1:0-2586 GCA_035643735.1 Actinoallomurus sp.
TCCGGTGGCCGGCGAAGTGAGCCTGCGGTACGAGGCGTTTGGCTGTCGTACGCGCGGACTGATCCGCGGGCGTCAGCGCTCGACCGGGTCCACGCGCCGGCCGTCCTCGCCGAACAGCAGCATGCGTTCGGCGTCGATGGACAGGCGTATGGTCTCCCCGACCGCGATCCCCGACCGCGACTCCAGCCGGAAGACCAGGTCCGACCGGCGGTGAACGCCGCCGTGCGGGACGGGCTCCACCGGAGCCTCCTCGGCGACGATCCCGGTCGTGCGCAGGAACCGGCGGAACAGGCCCGCCTCGCCGGCCTGCGCGGTCTGCTGCGGCTCGTCGTCGCGGAACGCCTCGGCGTCGACCAGCACCACGCCCGCCTCGACGTGCGCCAGCCATTCGTGTCCGTGGAACTCCAGGGCGCGCACCCTCCCCGAGATCTGCCCGTCGGGGTCGGGGCGCAGGGCGTCGGCGCGGATGCCGAGCGTGACCGACGAGCCGTGCCGGGAGACCAGCGCCGTCGCCCGTGGGTCCGACCACGGCATGTACAGCTCCTGGCCGCCGATGCCGAGCAGGACCCCGTCGTTCTGGTCGGCGCGGACCGAGGCGCGTACGAGGTTGATCGGCGGGGCGCTGAGGAACGCCGCGGTGAACGTCGTGGCCGGGTCGTCGTAGACCTGCTGCGGCGTCCCGACGTCCTGCAGGATGCCGCGGCGCAGGATGGCGACGCGGTCGGCGAGGGTCAGCGCCTCGGTCTGGTCGTGCGTGACATAGAGCGTGGTCACGCCGACGGAGCGCACGAGCGCGCCGATCTCCATGCGGAGTTCGGTGCGCAGGCCGGCGTCGAGGTTGGACAGCGGCTCGTCCATGAGGAAGATCCCGGGCTGCCTGATCAGCGCCCGTCCCATCGCGACCCGCTGGCGCTGGCCGCCGGACAGCGTCGAGGGCAGCCGGTGGAGCGTCTCCTCGATACCGAGCGCACGGGACAGCTCGACGATGCGCTCGTGGGAGTCCGCGCTGTTCTCGCCCGCGACCTCCAGGGGGAAGGAGATGTTGCCGCGTACGTTGCGGTGGGGGTACAGGGCGCCGTTCTGAAAGACCATGGCGAGGTCGCGCTCGCGTGGCGGGAGGTGGTTGGCGAGCCGGCCGTGGAGCCACAGGCTGCCCGAGGTGATCTCCTCCAGCCCGGCGACCATGCGCAGGACCGTCGACTTTCCGCATCCGGACGGGCCGAGCAGGACGAACAGCTCGCCGTCGGGCACGCGCAAGGTCAAATCCCGGACCGCGTGAAAGCCGTCGGGATAAACCTTGTTCACCGCGTCTAGGACGACTTCGGTCATCGCTGACACCTCGTGCTCACTGCGGAGGTCAGCGCAGACGACCGCCGCGTGCGGGATTACTGCTCGTCTGGGTCCCCCCGAGACACCCGATGACAAGGCATCGGCGGAATCTGCGATAGCCCGCCGAAGTTGGGCCAGTACACCGTGTATGTCCGTGATTTGTCCAGTGAACGCCAATGGTCACAGTCGGCCTCGGTCATGGTGGGACGCGACTAGACTGCCGACGTGGCAGGCCGGATCCGCGATGAAGACATCGCCCTCGTACGAGAACGGTCGCCGATCGACTCGGTCGTGGGGGAATACGTCCAGCTCCGCAACGCCGGAGGTGGTGCGCTGAAGGGCCTCTGCCCGTTCCACGACGAAAAATCGCCCTCCTTCAATGTCTCGAACGGCCTCTGGCACTGCTTCGGCTGCGGCGAGGGCGGCGACGCGATCGCCTTCATCCAGAAGATCGATCATCTGTCCTTCGCCGAGGCGATCGAGCACCTCGCGAGCAAGGCGGGCATTCAGCTCCGCTACACCGAGGGCGGCTACGTTCCCGGCCGGCAGAAGGGCGAGCGCACCCGGCTGGTCGAGGCGCACAGGGCGGCGGCGGAGTACTACGCCGAGCAGCTCATGACCCCCGCCGCGGAGATCGGCCGCAGGTTCCTGTCCGAGCGCGGGTTCGGGCGTGAGGAGGCGGCGCGGTTCGGCGTCGGCTACGCCCCGAACGAATGGGAGGCCCTGGTCCGTCATCTGCGCGGGCGCGGCTTCAGCGACAAGGAGCTGATCACCGGCGGGCTGGCGAGCCAGGGACGGCGCGGGCCGATCGACCGGTTCCGCGGGCGCCTGATCTGGCCGATCCGCGACCTCACCGGCGA
This sequence comes from Actinoallomurus sp., assembly GCA_035643735.1. Classification (GTDB taxonomy): domain Bacteria; phylum Actinomycetota; class Actinomycetes; order Streptosporangiales; family Streptosporangiaceae; genus Actinoallomurus. The sequence goes on from DASQPY010000689.1 coordinate 2,190, forward strand.
CGTGGTCGGCTTCGGCGCCCGCCGGCTGGAGGAGCGCGACGACGGCCCGAAGTACCTCAACACCCCCGAGACGCCGCTGTTCAAGAAGGGCTCGGTGCTGTACGGCGCCGACCTGGCCAAAAAGGAGATCGCCCGGCGGCGGCAGGCCGTCATCGTCGAGGGCTACACCGATGTCATGGCCTGCCACCTGGCCGGAGTCGGCACCGCCATCGCCACCTCCGGCACGTCCTTCGGCGAGGAGCACATCAAGATCCTTCGCCGGCTCCTGATGGACCAGGACGAGGCGAGCGGCGAGGTCATCTTCACCTTCGACGGCGACGCGGCGGGCCAGAAGGCCGCGCTGCGGGCGTTCGAGTCCGAGCACAAGTTCGCCGCGCAGACGTTCGTGGCCGTGCAG
>DASQPY010000690.1:0-16926 GCA_035643735.1 Actinoallomurus sp.
CAGAAGGTCTTTGTATCCATTCGGTTCTGGATGCAGGCGTCCCCATGGGTTAAAGAGCTGCGGGACGCAGCCGGACATCCCGGCCCCGAACACCGCCCACCCGGCCAAGGCGAGGGGGATCCAGGGGGAGAGTGCCGCCGAACGCCAGGCCCAGTGCGGCCACGGATGCGCCGTAGCGGACGATGGCCACCGGTCCGAAGCGTGCGGCCACCCGGTCGGCGAGCAGCCGGCCGACGGTCATCGCGGTGGAGAAGGCACCGTACGCGAGGGCCGCGGTCGCGGCGGGCGCATCGAGGACGTCCCGCAGGTGCAGCACGCTCCAGTCGTTGGCCACGCCTTCGCAGAGCATGAGCATCAGCGCCAGAGCGGCCAGCACCCAGATGCGCCGGGGAGTCCGGCGCTGGGGCTTCACCACGGCGGCGGGAGCTTCCGCGGTGTGGGCGCGCTCGGGCCGCAGCAGCGCGGGGGCGGCCAGAGCGGCGCCGGCGAGGCCGAGGAGTGCCACCGCGCCAAGAGTCACCGCCGGGCTCCAGCCCCAGCTGAGCGTGCGGGCGCCGACCAGGGCGGCGAGGACACCACCGAGGGAGAAGGAAGCGTGGAAGGCCGACATGACGGGCCGCCGGTAGCCACGCTCGACCTGGACGGCATGGGCGTTCATGCTGACGTCCAGACAGCCGTTGCCGAACCCGAGCACCAGCAGCGCCGTCCCCAGCATCCATGCGTTGGTGGCCAGGCCCGGTAGGACGACGGCGACGCTGCACAGCGCCGCGCTGGCCGGCACGACGGCACGCGCGCCGAAGCGGTCGGTGAGCGGGCCGATGACCTGCATCCCCGCGAAGGCACTCCCGCCCAGCAGCAGCAGTAGCCAGCCGAGCACGGCATGGCCGATCCCCACGTGGTGCTCCACGGCGGGGATGTGGACGACCCACATCCCCATGAGGAAGCCGTTCAGCGCGAAATAGACGAACGTCGCCAGCCGGCCGGCCCGCAGTGATCTCTCCATGCGGGCGAACCTATCTCACAACATCTATGTGCGAAATATGGAGTTTCGAACAGCAAAGATGTTCTATCGTGCTGTGGTGAGCACAGACCGACTGAGACAGATCACCGATGCGGTACGCGAGGCAGGCCGGATCGGCGTCGCGGAGCTGGCCGTCCTGACCGGTGCCTCAGAGATGACCATCCGTCGCGACCTGGAGATCCTGGCCGACCAGGGTGTCCTGGAGCGCTACCGCGGAGGAGCGCGAAGCCTGCTGCTGCGCGGCGAAGGCCCTCCCTTCGCCATGCGGGCGCAGGAGGGCCTGGAGGTCAAGCGGCGCATCGCCGCCGAGGTCGCCGGACTGATCGCGGACGGGGAGTCCGTGGTCCTGGACAGCGGCACCACCTGCTTGGAGGTGGCTCACGCGCTGGAGAACCGCCGGCTGACCGTGATGCCGTTGTCCCTGCACGCGGCGAACGCACTGAGCAGGGCACAGCAACTGACGCTGCTGGTGCCCGGCGGCCAGCCGCGGCCGGGCGAGTTGACGCTGACCGGCCCGCTGACCGCGGCGTCGCTGGCCGCCCTGCGTTTCGACACCGCGGTGATCGGCTGCTGCGGACTGAACGCGACGAACGGCCTCACCGCGTACGACCTGGACGACGCCGCCGTCAAGCGTGCCGCGATCGCATCGGCCCGCCGCGTCATCGCCGTCGCGGAGGCCGCCAAGTTCTCCCGCACCGCCCTGGCCTTCGTCGCTCCCGCCTCCGCCCTGCATGCCGTCGTCACCGACCGGACCGCCCCCCACGAGGAGACGGACGCACTGGCCACGGCGGGCGTGACCGTACGGAAGGTGTGACCCCGTGACCACATGCCAAGTAAGAAGGCATCGACCCGCAGCGCCCAGGCGGGTCATCCGGTATGAGCGACGCCGCTACCTCGTGGTGTCCTGAGCCGCGGGTTCGCCCGAGACGAGCTCGAGCGCGAGCTTGAGACCCGCCTCATACCTCTCGTCATCGGTCGCCTCGGCGTCCTTGAGCATGAACACGGAGGCGCTCGCCGTGATCAGGGCGAGCGCCGACTTCAGCTGCTCGTCCAGCGGCGCGTCGGGAGCGTGCAGCATGCCGGACAGCGTGCGGAAGCGACACTGGAGCTTTTCGCCGGGCGCCAGCTCCTGCATCGTGGTCTTGCTCTCCTGAATGAACCGCATCATGCTCTTCGGCCGCTCGCGGGCCAGCCGGCCGTAGCGGCGGATGAGCTCCTGGCGCGTCTCCAGCGTGGGCGGCTGGTCCATGCCCCAGTTGATGATCCCGTCGATGCCCGCGATGAGGTCCTCGAAGAGGCTGACGACGATCGCCTCTTTGGTGTTGAAGTGGTAGTACAGCGCGGCCTTGGTCACGTCGAGACGCTCGGCGATCTCGCGCAGCGAGGTCTTCTCGTAGCCGTGTTCGGCGAACAGCTCGACCGCGACCGCCTGGATTCTCTCGCGCGTGCCGCTTCGTCGCTCGCCCATCCTCGTCTCCACCCTTGGGAATAAACTTACTTGTCGCCCGGCTAGGTTGATAGTCTACCGTACGGCAAGTAAGCTTGCTAGCCGGTCGGCAAGTAAGCAGGCCGACCATCTAGGGAGAGGTTATCCATGTCGGGGACCAACACCGCGGAGTCCAGACCCGTGGACTCCTCACCGGTGAGAACCAACCGGTCGATTTACATCGCGATCATCGGACTGATGCTCGGCATGTTCCTGGCCATGCTCGACAACCTGATGCTGGGCACCGCACTGCCCACCATCGTCGGTGAGCTGGGCGGGATCAATCGTCTGTCGTGGGTCGTCACGGCCTACACGCTGGCCACGGCCGCCGCGACCCCGATCTGGGGCAAGCTCGGCGACCTGTTCGGCCGCAAGGGCATGTTCATGGCCTCGATCGTGATCTTCCTGATCGGCTCCATGCTGTCCGGGCTCTCGCAGAACATCAACGAGCTCATCGGCTTCCGCGCCGTCCAGGGCCTGGGCGCCGGCGGCCTGATGGTCGGCGCGTTCGCGATCATCGGTGACCTGGTGCCACCGCGTGAGCGGGGCCGTTTCCAGGCGATCATCGGCGGCATGATGCCGATCGCCTTCGTCGGTGGCCCGCTGCTCGGCGGCTTCCTCACCGACAGCCTGAGCTGGCGCTGGGCCTTCTACGTGAACGTGCCGCTCGGTGCGGTGGCGCTGCTCGTCACCGGCCTTGGCATGCATCTGCACACCCCCCACATCAAGGCCAGGATCGACTACTGGGGCGCGCTGCTGCTCACCGTCGGCATCGTCTCCCTGACGCTGGTGGCGTCCTGGGGCGGCACGGAGTACCCCTGGGCTTCGACCCAGATCATCGGGCTGGCCGTCCTGAGCATCGTCACCCTGGCCGGGTTCGTGTACGTCGAGGGGCGCGTGCCGGAACCGATCCTGCCGCTGCGGCTGTTCCGCGACCGCAACTTCACGCTCGCCCAGATCCTGAGCTTCCTCGTCGGTGCCGCCATGTTCGGCGCGGTGAACTTCCTGCCGCAGTACATGCAGGACGTCCAGGGCGCGTCGGCGACCGCCAGCGGGCTCCTGCTGCTGCCGCTGATGTTCGGCATGCTCGTCGTGATGCTCACCGTCGGGCAGCTCATCATGCGCAACGGCCGCTACCGCATCTACCCGATCGTGGGCGGCGCGGCGCTGACCGCCGGCATGCTGCTCATGCTCCTGCTGCAGGTGGGCACCAGCACCGTCGAGGCCTCGGCGCTCACCCTCGTGGCGGGCCTCGGCATGGGCTTCATCATGCAGAACACCACGCTCATCACGCAGAACAGCGTGACCCTGCGCGACATGGGCGCGGCCAGCGGTTCGGTCACCCTTTTCCGTACGATCGGTGGTTCGCTGGGCATCGCCCTGCTCGGTTCGATCTTCACCAGCCGCCTGGAGAACACCCTGTCCGGCCGGCTCGGTGAGAAGACCGGCCACTCGATCGCCTCCGGGGGCGTCCACGTGACGCCGGCCATGCTGCGGGACCTCCCGGTGCCGGTGCAGGATGCGTTCAAGGCGGGCATCACCAGCGGCCTGCACGGCACGATGATCGGCGGCGCGGTGCTCGCGTTCCTCGGCTTCGTGATCGCCTGGTTCATCCGCGAGGTGCCGCTGCGGGGCGGACCCGGTTCCACCCCGTCGTCGGAGCCGGTCTCCGAGGTCCTGGCGGAACCGGTCATCTGAGCCTGACCGTCCATCGCCCGGAACCCGCCGTACGCGTGTGGGTTCCGGGCGATGTCACGTCCCGGGGCGCCGCCACGTCACGAGTGCATGACAGAGATTCTCGTGACCGGCGGGACCGGGGTCCTCGGCCGCCAGATCGTACGCCGGCTGGACGGGACCACGGGCGTACGGGTGCTCAGCCGCGGCAGCGGTGAGATCACCGGGGCCCGCGTCTTCCGTGGCGACCTGGAGACGGGAGAAGGGCTGCGTACGGCCGTCGAGGGTGCCGACGTGATCGTGCATGCGGCCACGACCGGTCTCGACCTCCGCAAGCCCGCCCACGACATCGAGGCGACACGGCGGCTGCTTGCGGCGGTCCGGGGCCGGCCGCACCTCGTCTACATCTCGATCGTCGGCGTGGACGCGATCCCGTACGGCTACTACCGGGCCAAGCTCGCCGTCGAGAAGATGATCGAGGAGTCCGGGCTGCCCTGGACGATCCTGCGTGCGACGCAGTTCCACGAACTGGTCGTGATGATGCTGTCCCTGCTCGCCAAGGCGCCGGTGGCCGTCGTGCCGCGTGGAGTAAGGGTGCAGCCCGTCGACTCGGGAGAGGTGGCGGATCGCCTGGTAGAGCTGGCCCGCGGCGCCCCCGCCGGGCGGGTCCCGGACATGGGCGGCCCGCGCGTCGAGCGCACCGAGGACCTGATGCGGACCTACTTGAGGGCCGCACGCCGCCGGCGCCCGGTCGTGCGGCTGCCGATCCCGGGCCGGACCATGGCCGCCTATCGCGCCGGCCACCACCTGACCCCGGCCAACGCCACCGGAGTCCGCGGCTTCGCCGAGGACCTGCGGGACCGGATCGGCCCCGACGGAACGCTGCGGCCACCGTACGACCTCCGGCGCCGCTGAAAAAGCCACACCCCGGACAACGCCGCGCAGGGCGGTCGCTATGAGCGCCTGGTCGCCCCCGATACCTTTTGTTGGTGACCGAACGCCGACTCGAGAGCCTCGCCGGGCGGCTGGCCCGGCTCGGCATCACCGACGCCGCCGGTGCCGAGCGCCGTCTCGAGGGTCACGACCTCGACGACGCACTGCTCGACGCGCTCGGCACCGCGGCCGACCCCGACCTCGCCCTCACCGGCCTGCTCCGGATCCTGGAGGCGGCGAACATTCAGCCGGAGCTCGGCGCTGACCCCGCCGCGCGGGACCGGCTCCTCGCCGTACTCGGCGTGAGCGCGGCGCTCGCCGATCACCTGGCCCGGCATCCGGACCACTGGAAGGTCCTCGCCGGCCCCGGTGCCGTACTCCGCCCGACCGCGGAGGAGCTGCGGGACTCACTGCTGCGCGCGGTCGGCGCCGACCCGGGCGCGGCCGCGCCACGTGCGGGTGCCGAGGACGCGATGGTGGCGCTGCGGGTGGCGTACCGCAAGGCCCTGCTGCACCTGGCGGCGCGTGACCTCACCCACGTCCTCGACGTCGAGGACGTGGCCGCCGAACTGGCCGACCTCGCCTCGGCCGCGCTGGAGGCGGGCCTGGCCATCGCGCGTACCGAGCTGGGCGACCCGGCGGATCTGTGCCGTCTCGCCGTGATCGGCATGGGCAAGTGCGGTGGACGTGAGCTCAACTACGTCAGTGACGTGGACGTCGTCTTCGTCGCCGAGCCCGCGCCCGGCCAGGACGAGGAGGCGGCGCTGCGCGCCGCTACCAGGCTCGCGTCCGGCATGATGCGGGCGTGCTCGGACAGCACGACCGAGGGCGCGCTGTGGGAGGTCGACGCGGCTCTGCGCCCGGAGGGCAGATCGGGACCACTCATCCGTACGCTCGCCAGCCACCAGGCCTACTACGAGCGCTGGGCCAAGACCTGGGAGTTCCAGGCGCTGCTCAAGGCCCGCCCGATCGCGGGGGACCGCAAGCTCGGTGAGGAGTACGTCGAGACGCTCGCGCCGCTCGTCTGGCGCGCCGCCGGCCGGGACAACTTCGTCGAGGACGTCCAGGCAATGCGCCGGCGGGTGGAGGAGCACATCGCCCCCGAGCAGGCCGGCCGGCAGCTGAAGCTGGGCCCGGGCGGGCTGCGCGACGTGGAGTTCGCGGTGCAGCTGCTCCAGCTCGTTCATGGCCGCGCGGATGAGGAACTGCGCGGACCCAACACGCTGATCGCCCTGAAGAAGCTGTCCTGGGGCGGATACGTCGGCCGGAGCGACGCCGCCGCGCTCGGCAACGCGTACCGGTTCCTGCGGCGCGTCGAGCACCTGATCCAGCTGCACCGGCTCCGGCGTACCCATCTCGTGCCCGAGGACGAGCAGGACCTGCGGCGGCTGGGCCGCGCGCTGGGGTTCCGCGCCGACCCCGTGCGGGAGTTCACCACCGAGTGGCGCCGCCACGCACGCGAGGTCCGGCGGCTGCACGAGAAGCTGTTCTACCGCCCGCTGCTGCAGGCCGTGGCGCGGCTGCCCGGCGACGAGACGCGCCTCACCCACGAGGCGGCGCGTACGCGCCTGGAGGCCCTCGGCTTCGGCGACCCCGCGGGTGCGCTCCGCCATCTGGAGGCACTGACCTCCGGTGTCTCCCGCCGCGCGGCCATCCAGCGCACGCTGCTGCCGGTGATGCTCGACTGGTTCGCCGACGGGCCCGACCCCGACGGCGGGCTGCTCGGTTTCCGCCAGGTCAGCGATGCGCTCGGCACCACGCCCTGGTACCTCCGGCTGCTCCGCGACGACGTCTCCGTGGCCGAGCGGATGGCACGCGTACTGGCCTCCAGCCGGTACGCCACCGACCTGCTCCTGCGTGCGCCGGAGGCGGTCGGCATGCTCGGCGGCGAGTCCGGGCTCACGCCGCGGCCGCCCGACGCGCTGCACGCCGAGGCGCAGGCGGCGGTGCGCAGGTACATGGAGTCCGCCGCCGCCACGGGAGGGCTCCACGACCGGTCGATGGACGCCGTCGCCGCGCTGCGCGGGCTGCGCCGTCGCGAGCTGTTCCGTACGGCGGTCGCCGACCTGCTCGGCCTCCTCGACGATCGAGCCACCGCCGAGGCGCTCACCGCGATCACCACGGTCACGCTCGACGCCGCGCTGCGGGCCGCCATCGACCGGATCGAGGCCGAACGCCGCAGTCCCCTGCCGACCAGGTTCGCGATCGTGGCGATGGGCCGGTACGGCGGCTACGAGCTCGGGTACGGCAGCGACGCGGACGTCATGTTCGTGCACGACCCGCTCCCCGGTGCGGCCGAGGGCGAGGCGTCGTCCGCCGCGCACGCGGTCGCCGAGGAGCTGCGGAAGCTCCTTGCGCTGCCCGCCCCCGACCCGCCGCTGGTCATCGATCCCGGGCTGCGACCCGAGGGGCGTCAGGGGCCGCTCGTCCGCACACTCGACTCGTACGCGTCCTACTACCGGCGCTGGTCCGCACCGTGGGAGAGTCAGGCGCTGCTGCGGGCGGCCCCGCTCATCGGGGACGAGGGACTGCGCACGCGTTTCCGGGCGGTCATCGATCCGGTGCGGTGGCCCGAGGACGGCATCGACGAGAACGCGCTCCGCCAGATCCGCCGGCTGAAGGCCCGCATGGAGGCCGAACGCCTGCCCCGCGGTGTCGACCGCCGGCTGCACACCAAGCTGGGGCCCGGTGGCCTGTCCGACGTCGAGTGGGTCGCGCAGCTGCTCCAGCTCCAGCACGCGCACGAGGTGGCCGGCCTGCGGACGACGAGGACGCTGGCCGCGCTGGACGCCGCGGTCGAGGCCGGTCTGCTCGACTCCGAGGACGCCGAGACCCTGACCGCGGCCTGGCAGATGGCCACCCGCGTCCGCAACGCCACCATGCTCGTCCGCGGGCGTGCCTCGGACCTGTTGCCGACCGAGCACCACCGCGAGCGGTCCGCGGTGACCAGTCTTCTCGGCTATCCGACATCCGGCGCTCTCTTGGACGACTACCGCCGCCACGCACGTCACGCCCGTATGGTGGTGGAACGTGTTTTCTATGGAGACGACGGAAACGGCTGAGCCCATCGGATATCAGGGTGCGACGTGGTGAATTCGGCGGGTGAGGGGCGCTTTGCCGTCGGCTACCGGTGGGCGGCACTGGCCCCCCCAGGGGCCTTCGTCGTGCTTTTGCCGCTCGCGACCGCGTACGTCGGCTTTCTGGCGCTGGACGCCGGGGTGGTCATCGCCGCCGTGGTGTTCACCGTCTTCGGGCTGGTGACCTTCGGCCTCGTCCCGCTCTACCTGCGCGCCGTCGTGCGCGCGTTGCGCGGTGCTCCGCTGCTCACCTTCTCCGACGGTGGCGTCACCCTGCACTCGGCGCGGGTCACGTTGCCCTGGTCGAACCTCGCGCAGATCCGGATCGACCACACACCGGGTCGCTCCGACCTGATCGTGTTCGTGCCTCTGGACCAGGAGAGGGTGCTGGAGGAGCTGCGGGGACTGCCGCGGAAGTTCGCCCGTGACGGCGTCCGCCGCGTGGGCGGCCCGATCTTCATCCGTACCGCGCAGCTGGCGAGGCCGGTCGAGGAGATCCTGGCCGCCGCCCGCGACCGCACGTCCGCGCCCGTACGCCACCACCGGACCCTGGGACGGACCCCGGCCGGACTGCCGCGCTGAGGCCGGTGCTCCGTCCCGGGCTTCAGCCGGTGCGGGCGAAGCGGCGGGCGGCGATGGTCAGTGCGATCGCGGTGAAGGCGGCGACGACGGCCAGCTCGAGCGGGGGAGAGGGGTGCGCCCCGCCCCAGGCGACGGGCTCGAACAGCGCCGACGAGGCCCGCTGCGGCTGATACGCGCCGATCGTGGCGCGCATGGCGTCCACCGCGTACGTCAGGGGGTCGGCCAGCGTCAGCCACGACATCCAGGCCGGCATCGCGGCGACCGGGAACATCAGCCCGGACAGGAAGATCAGCGGAGTCATCAGCACGCTCAGCACCGTGGTGAAGGTGCGTGCGCGCCGGATGACGACCGCGATCGCCGCGCCCAGCACGGTCATGGCCAGCGCGGTCAGGGCCAGCTCCGCCAGCAGCAGCGCGAACAGGGCGGGTCGGTACGGGATGTGGATCAGCCCGGCGCCGGCGAGCACGACCGCGCCCTGACAGGTGGCCACCGTCGCGCCGCCGAGACATTTGCCGGCCAGCAGCGTGCCGCGACGGACGGGGGCGACGAGCATCTCCCGGAGGAAGCCGCTCTCCCGATCCCAGACGATCGACGCGCCGACGGAGATCGCGGCCGGCTGCGCCGCCATCACGAGCACGCCGGGGAACAGGAAGGTCAGGTAGTCCGCCGCCGGCCCACCCCCGGCGATGGCCAGTAGCCGTCCCAGCCCGACGCCGAGGACGAAGAGGAAGAGCAACGGCTGGAGCAGGGCGACGAGCGCCCCGGTACGGTCGCGGACGAAGTGCAACATCTCCCGCCGCCAGACCATCCGGGCGGCACGTAGCTCGGCGTGGAACAGCCCGGCCTCACCACCGTCCACGTCGTACCGCGCGTGCGTGGCACGGGTCATGGGCGTTCTCCGCAGGAGCCGTCGGGTCCGTGCCGCCCGGACTGAACAGACGCGGCGTCGGCGGTGCCGTAGGGCGGGTGGATGGTGAGAATCACAGCTTGTCTCTCCGGGTTGTTGGCGTGCCGTGCGGCAGGTGGGCGCGAGCGCAGGGGTGTTCGCCGACGGGAGTTCGTGGTGGCTGGGTCTGACGCGCCGGTCACGCCGTACGGTGCCGCGCTCACGCCACGCGGTGCGGCGGTGGGGACGAGGTGGGTCGCTCGCGCCGTGCGCTGCCCGTGCCGTAGGCTGTCGGCGCCGTGCGGTGCGTCGGTCATGGGAGGTCGCCGGAGGGCGCGTCGCGGATGCGGTGGCCCGTGTGGTGGAGGAAGACGTCGTCGAGGCTCGGCTGGGTGACCGTCACCTCGTACACGGGTACCTCCAGGCCCGCGCACAGGCGGGGGACCAACCGGGCGCCGTCCTCGGCCTGGACGTGGACCCCGCCGGGGCCGGCCACGGCATGCACGCCGAACCCGGCGCGTAGTGCCGCGGCGGCCGCGACGTCGTCGCCCGTGCGGAGCTCGACCCGGTCGGCGCCGAGGACCGACTTCAGCTCGGCCGGCGTGCCCTGGGCCACGATGCGGCCGTCGTCGATGATGGCGATGCGGTCGCAGCGCTCGGCCTCGTCCAGGTAGTGCGTGGTCAGGAACAGCGTGGTCGCCTCGCGTTCGCGCACCTCCGTCAGGTGGGCCCACAGTTGGGCGCGTGCCTGCGGGTCCAGGCCGATGGTGGGTTCGTCCAGGAACAGGACCCTCGGGCGGTGGAGCAGGCCACGGGCGATCTCCAGGCGCCGGCGCATGCCGCCGGAGAACGCGCGGACGAGGGTGTCGTGGTGGGACGTCAGGTCGACGAGGTCCAGCATCGCGTCGACCCGTGCCGACAGCGTCGCCCTGGGCAGGGAGTACAGGTCGGCGTGGAAGCGGAGGTTCTCCTCGGCGGTCAGGTCGCCGTCGAGGGTGGTCTCCTGGAAGACCAGGCCGAGGTTGCGGCGTACGCGCCCGGGCGCGGTCCGCGTGTCGTGGCCGGCGATCTCGATCCGGCCGGCCGTGGGCGTGGCCAGCGTGCACAGCATCGCAATGGTGGTGGTCTTGCCCGCGCCGTTCGGGCCGAGGAAGCCGAACGTCTCACCCTGGGCGACGGTCAGGTCGATGCCACGCACGGCCTCCACGCCCGGATAGGACTTGCGGACGCCGGCGGCCAGGATCGCCGGGGTGCCCGGAGCAGGGGAGGAGGCCGCCGGCGAGATCGCGGGACGCTGCCTGAGGCCGAACACTCCGCCCCTCACATCTGCCGCGTGATCGCGGTCATCCAGTCGTCCGGGACGACGAAGCCGAAGCTCCACCGGTGCTGCCGGGTGGGGTTCACGATGCAGTGCCAGAACAGCTTGCCGGGATCCTGCTCGGCCTTGAAGAAGCGGACCATCCGCGGGCGTTCGTCCAGCGTCACGATCTCCTCCGTACGCGGGTCCATGTAGCGGAAGAAGGACGTGCCGACGGGCGCCTCGTCGAAGTCGATGACGTACATCCGCCAGCCCGGCTGGGTCTCGTTGGTGTGCCACAGCCGGTAGCTCGACGGGGGATACCAGAGGCTGCCCGAGAACCGGATCTCGGATCCGAAGAACTCCTCGAGCGTACGGACCATGCGGTGCTTGGCCTCGAGGTAGCGGTCATAGCCGGAGTGGTCGACGTGCTCGTCCAGGTTGACCAGGTGGAAGTCGCGCCGGGGCGCGCCCGAGCCCAGCGCCGGATCGCGCCAGTGGGCCTTCATCATCGCCTCATGCCATGCCTGGAACGCCGGATCCGCCGGGGACATCGAGGTGGACCGCAGGTCCTCCTCGCGGAAGGTCTCCTCGAATCGGGCGAGATCGACCGAGGGCGGTTTGATCGTGAGGTGGGGGAGCTGGTCGATCACGCCCTTGAGCCTTGGCAGGTCGTCCAGCAGGTATTCGTGGTGGAGCGGCCCGGACGCCGGGGCGGGAGCCGGCGGCGTACGCCGCCCGGCCTTCGGCGTCTTTTCCGGTGCCGTGGTGAAGGAGGACGACGCCTCCATCAGCTCGGGCACGTCGAAGGTGTATCCGTAGCGCTGCCCGAGCCGCACGATCTCCTGGGTGCCGGTGACGGCCTTCAGCTGCTGGTTCAGCTCCGGTGAGTCGTAGACGATCTGCAGGAAGGCCCGGCTGGACTCGACGGACATCGGTGTTCTCCTTGTCATTGTCGGCTGGGAACGGGATCGAGGAGCAGCACGGAGGGGACCCGGTCGGGGCGGGCCAGGCGCAGGAAGTGCATGCCGAAGCCGGACAGTCCGAGCATCAGCCCCGGGAAGAAACCGCCCTCGCCGGCCGCGTTTTCGGCGTCGTCCAGATGCCGCCACTGCTCCTGGACCTGGACGTTCGCCTCGAGCCGGAACGCCGGCTCGTCGCGCAGCACGGCGAACCGCAGGAACAGCTCGGCGTTGCCCGTACGGCCGTGGCACAGCGTGTCGTTCATCAGCCGGGGGAAGCCCCGCATCGTGGCGGCGAGCGCCTGGTGGGCCTCGCGCAGCAGCAGTTCGTCGTCCCCGCCGAGCGTCGCCCAGCTCGCGATGCGGCTCAGCCCGATGCCGGCCGCGCCGTTGCACCAGGCGTTGGCGAAGTGGCGGCCGTCGCGCGCGCCGCCGCCGGGGCTGGTGCGCAGGTCGTACCAGTCCTGCCGGGACTCGTCGAAGTGACGGGCCTCGTACGTGAAGGCGCGCCGTCCGGCGTCGACGTAGGCCGGGTCGTCGATCGCCGCCCCGAGCTGGATCAGCGCCCAGCCGATGCCGCCCGCGCCGTGGGAGAAGCCGGTGAGGTTCGCGGTCGCCTCGCCCGGATCGGCCGGCGGCCAGCTCAGGGTGTCGCCGTCCTCGACCGCGTGCCGCAGCAGCAGGTCCGCGCAGCGGTGGGCGTGCTCCAGTCCCTGGCCGCCCGTCCGGTGACCGAGGCCCAGGAGTACCGGGATGAGACCGGCGGCGCCGCTGAGCACGTCGAAGTGCGTGTCGGCGTCGATCGGCCAAGGCAGCTCGTCGCTCAGCCGCACCGCCAGCTCGAGCAGCCCGCGGTCCTCCCACAGGTGATGCAGGTGCGTGAGCACGTAGATCAGGCCGCCGAGCCCCTGGAAGGCGCCGGCGCGCCGCCGGTCGGTGTGCGTGACCGCGTGCGACAGGGCACGCCCGGCGGCGCGGCGGAACTCCGGGCGCGGCACCAGGTCGCCCAGGTACGCGAGGAAGAGGGCGATGCCGGCAGACCCGTGGTAGAGGTCACCGTCGACGTCGACCTCGGTCATACCGCCGCCGGTGAGCCCGTACGACGTCCAGGGCGCGGGTGCGGACGGGTCGCGGAGCATCCGGCACAGCCGTTCGCCGATCCGGGTGGCGTACTCGATCGACGCGGTGACGAACGCGGGGCCGGCGACCTCGCCGGAGGACAGGCTGGCGGCGATGTACTGGCTCTGCTGGGCGCGGTTGGCGCGGGAGAGACGCCCGATGCGCTGGCCCGCACCCTCGATGGGGGAGACCTCGAGGTAGGACGGCAGGCGTACGGCGTGGTCGTGCACGAGCTGGCGGTCGCCCGCCTCCGCGGTGAAGATCGGCACGTCGAGCCGCCACATCGATTCCAGCTCGCGCTGGGCGAGCGTGCCGTCGGTGTCCCACGTGCGGGGGAACGTGCGTACGGTGCTCACCAGCAGGTCGACCTCCAGGGGGTCGACCAGGCACTTGGGGTGCCGGGCGGAGATCAGTAGCTGCGCGTAGACCTGCGTGCCCCAGTTGATGAACCGCGCCGACGCCCCGGAGAAGATCTCGCTCACGTCGCGCGCCGCCTCGTCGGGCCGTTCCTCGAACCACGCGTAGACGCGGCCGAAGCCGTCCATGATGGCGTCGGTGAAGTCCTGCGGCCGCGTCAGCCGGTCGCCGAGGAAGACGCGGTTGGACCCGGGGGGCTCGACGCGTACGCCCGAGCGGTGGGTGACCGACGCGCGGAAGCTGAGCCGGTGCTCGTTGACCCGCGGCACGGCGATCGGCATGTCGTACGCCTCGCCGCCGGCGTACCCGCGGATCCGCATCTCGGTCGCGGACGTCGTGGTGCGCGGCCACTCCAGCAGCCCGGTCTTGAAGACCGAGTCGAGCAGGGTGCCGGCCGGTCGCGCCTGACCGCGCGGCAGCACGCCGAGCGCGGTCTCGCAGTCGCACACGAAGGCGTGCCCGTCCGCGATCAGAATGTTCTCGAAGTGCAGGTCGCCGCCGCCGAGGACGTAGAAGACGCTGAGGTAGCCGCCGAGCTCGGCGTAGACGCGTTCGACCTCCTCCTGCGTGCTCAGGTGGTTGCGTCCGGCCGGGATCAGCGCCTCATAGCCGTACGACGAGCGCGGCAGCACCGGCCGGGGCGCGAAGCCGAGGACGCCGTCGTCGCGCAGCCGGCCGAGCAGCTCCTGCATCGCGGCCTCGGACCGGATGCAGCGGGGCTTGTACACGAACGACCCGGTGCCGCCGCCGGCCAGCTCCACCTCGGCGATGGCGACGCTCCGTGCGCCCGCGTGGTGGTCGGACAGGCCGAGGCGCACCGACAGGAAGGTGTTGATCTCCTCTCCCAGGAGGATCCGGCCGATGTCCGTCCGGTCGGCGGCGAAGCGGTCGATCAGTTCGCTGCCGAAGCCGGCCAGAAGGGACGTGACCTCGGCGAGCCAGCGACCGAGGACCGGGAACCTCAGATAGAAGCGGTGGTACGCGGCGGCGTCGGCGAAGGTCGCGTCGAGGTAGGCGAGGTATTCCTCGCGTGTCGCCTCGTCCTTGTCGATGCCGGTCCGTGCGCAGTGGGTGTTGGCGTCGGCCTCGACGGCCCAGGCCAGCGACAGCTCGAACCGGTCGAGCAGGTGCCGCTGGAAGTCGTCGATGAGCCGCGGGCCGATCCGGCCGGGATGGCTCGCGCGAGCGACCTCGAGCCGGCGGCCGAGCTCGGTCAGGAACGGCTCGCACGCGATGGCCGGCCGGCCGTAGTAGACCTCCGAACGGCGCCAGCTCGCGTCAGGCGCCGCCGACCGGTCGAAATGTCGCAGGGCGGCCTGGTAGGTCGGCAGCCACGATTCGTGGACGTCGATGAAGACGGCCCTGGTCTCCTCGCTCGCGTCGCCGAGGACGAGCTCGTGGTGCCGGTAGGCGGTCAGCACGCCGGCGAGGTCGTCCCTGGTGTGCCCGCCGGGACCGGTCCGCCGCATGGCCTCCCTCTGTGCGAGCCTGCCGGCCAGCCGGTCGATCTTCCATGCGTCGAACGGCGGGAGCACGCCGGGCGTGACCGTCGTCCCCGCGGCGCGCAGGACGGCGACGATCCGCGTGCGTTCGGACAGGTTGGCGGCGCTGGCGGCGATGTCGAGGAAGGAATGGTCGCTCATGGGGAGAAGGCGCTCCTGCGGTAGCGAGAGGACGGTGGGCCGGCCGCCGCCGGCCCACCCGTCGGCGCTCTGGGTGTGGGCCCCGATGCCGGTCTACTTGGTGGTACCGTCGCAGACCGCCGTGATCGGACCCCAGCTGCAACTGGTACGGCAGGCGTAGATCTCCATCGCGGCGACGCCCTCGGTCCAGAAGTCCAGGGCCTCCTGGTCCGGCTGTTCGACGGGAGCGGGCAGGTCGGAGACGGACAGACCGAACGCGACCGGGTCGGCCAGCAGCTCGGTGCGGAACTCACTGTCGACCACGGCCTGGAGTGTCAGGGTTTCGGACATTGAAGCCTCCGTGTGAATGTCGGTCTAGGGGGTTGTCCCGGCGACGAGCCTCATGCCGAGCTGCCGTTCGGCGTTGCGCAGCTCCTGCATGGCGGCCGCCATGTTCTCACTGTCGTTCTGCCAGCGGACCAGCTCCTTTTCCTCGACGGACAGCCCGTTTTCCAGCCAGAGGGCTTCAAGCCATGCCTTTGCGACATGAGGCTGGATATCGGATATCGGGGTGACCCGTGAGAGAACGGGCTCCTCGTGCAGGGAGAGAGCGAGGGAAAGGACCTCGCGCAGCTTCCCGTCAGGTGGCAGCAGCGAGCAGAAGATCATTAATTGCTGAATCTGCCGGATCGCGTCCACGCCCGGGTAGATCGTCGGCCCTTTCGCGCTCATGCGTGCCCTTTCCCTCGTCGGCGATTCCCAACGTAGGAAGGGGTTCTTTCAGAGCGCTTACAGTTTGCCTTCAGGTGGTGTGGACGAAAGCCGAGGGTCGTCGCGCAGGATCGCGGTGTGCAGGTCGCGGACTTCGGGGCCGGGACACACGCCGAGGCGGCGGCGAAGGGACGCGGTGACCTCGCCGTACGCCTCGAGCGCCTCGGCGGGCCGTCCGCAGCGGTACAGCGCGACCATCAGCTGTTTCCAGAAGCGTTCGTGGAAGGGGTGCTTGCCCGTCAGGGCGCGCAACTCGCCGACGAGCCGGTCGTGCCGGCCGAGCGCCAGGTCGACCTCGTGCCGGCGTTCGAGGGTCCGCAGATGCTCCTCGATCAGGCTGGGCACGACGTCGCGGTGCAGGGAGTCCGACCGCACGTCGGGGAGTATCGGGCCGCGCCACAGCGAGAGCGCCTCGGTGAGGCCCGCCGACTCGGCCGCGAGGTCGCCGCGCTCCCCGGCCGTACGGGCCCGGCCGACCATTTCCCGGAAGCGGATGAGGTCCAGGCCACTCGCGGCGATCTTGATGCCGTAGCCGGCCGCCGAGGTGCGGATCGGGCCCATCGAGCCGTCGCCGTGCCGGTCCAGGGTCTGCCGCAGGCGGGTGACGTAGGTGTGCAACGCCCCACGCGGGCCGCGGGGTGGGTCGGCGCCCCACAGGCGCTCGGTCAGCTCCTCGATCGGCACGGTGTGGTTCGCGCTGAGCAGCAGCGTGGCGAGGAGGACGCGCTGTTTGCCCGCCGCCACGGGAACGCGCCGCGCATTGATGGTGACCTCGAGCGGACCGAGTATGCGGAAATCTAGACCATGCACGACTGAACTCCAGCTGCGTTTGTCGTACCGCGATCCGGCTTTTGGGGGCGAGGACGGGGATTCGCATCAATATGGTCAAATGAGGCGTTATTCATCTCCTTGGCCGTGCTCATGCGGGCGCGCTCGTGCACTCCTGCGTGTCACGGGTTTCGGGCTCGTACGATACAGGTCTGGACGTTGATGGACAATCACGATCAATGGGGGGGTGGCCTGGGGTAATGGCGGGCCGGCGCGTGTTCTTCGGTGGGCGTTTCGCGCGCTGATTTTCG
>DASQPY010000691.1:0-2191 GCA_035643735.1 Actinoallomurus sp.
ACCCCGCCCAGGTGGTAGTGGTCGCCCGCATGGCTCAGGGGAGCCGTCTTGCCGGTGTCGAGCATGCCGCGGATCACCTCGATGGCCTCGGCCAGGGCGTCGACCGCTCGCCCAGGGGTCAGGCGCGGGCCGCCCATCGCCGCGATCGCGTCCCAGTACGCCCCGGCGCCCAGTGCCAGGTCAAGCCGCCCGCCCGACAGCAGATCCAGACCGGCCGCCGAGCGCGCCAGCACCGCCGGGGACCGCAGCGGAACGTTCAGCACGTTGCCCGCGAGGTGGATCCGCTCGGTCCGCCCGGCCACCCAGGACAGGAGGGTCCAGGTGTCGAGCAAGGTCGGCATGTACGGGTGGTCCTGGAACGTCACCAGGTCGAAGCCGAGCTCCTCACTACGCCGCGCGAGCGCCACCGGAACCTCCGGTGACGCGCTCACGGGGGTGACGAAGGTCCCGAACTCGAGCGAATGACCGTAGTTCATCGGTGCGCTCCTCGCGTGAGGTGATATCCATGCCAGATGGTCTGCGATACAGATCGTATCCGAGACAGATAATATTCCCGACCGTGGGTCTGCGCGATAGAGTGGTCCGCATGACCAGCGCGCCGCCCGGCCAGGCCCACCACGTCTATGAGAAGGACTTCGGCTGGCACCTCGGGGTGCTGCTGCGCGCCTACCAGAGCTCGGTCGTCACGGTCCTGGGCGACTTCCCCCACGGCCCGCGCGGCTACCAGACCCTCGCGACCGTGATCCAGGGCGACCCGCCGAGCCAGCTCGCGCTGGCCACCCACCTGGGCATCGACCGGACCGTGATGACATACCTCATCGACGACCTCGTCGGCGCGGGCCTCGTCGAACGCCGCCAGAACCCCGCCGACCGCCGGCAGCGCAAGATCGTCGCTACCGAGGCCGGCGTCAGGGCCTTCGAGGAGCTCGAACGACGGGTACGGAACGCGGAGGACGCCGTCCTCGGCGCCCTGACCCCTGCCGAACGCGACACCCTGCGCGGACTGCTCGGTCGCGTGGCCTGCGACGTACAGGACTTCGAGCCCGCCATGGACCCGTGTGAAATGGCCGACGAGGTACTGGCGGACGGCCGGCCCCGGTCCGGCTGACCTCTCGGCGGGTCACTCCCCTGGCAGGGGATCGGGCGTGCCGCCCCTCTTCGTGCAGTTGCCCGACCCGTCAACGTCGATGACGTAGGAGAAGGACTCCCATGCGCCGGCCCGACGAGGTGCATGCGGTGGCTCGAATGCTCCGAACGAGCTCGGCACCAGAGCGTTCCCGAGGCCGGCGGCGGTGGAGCGCGGGCGTCTCCTGCCGAACCGAGAGGGGCCCGCAGATGGGCGATGATGCGGGCCCCCGGTCAGGACTAATGCCCTTTACCGACAGAGCATCGACGTGGATCATCTCGATCGCAAGCCTTTTACTCTGGGCTGAAAGCCTTCGACGAATAATCAGAACGGCACCGAATTGGACCTTCGAGGCCACGGAGAAGCCATGCTCGGCGCCGTTGACCGAGCCGATCTGGAGGGCGACGGTGTGCAGGTACATGCCGCCGGCCCCGCCGGTCAGGATGGCGTACAGGGCCGGGTCGATCAGCAGCGCGCCGGGGGCGATCGGGTCGGCGCCGTTCAGCACACGCACACCGACGCCGACCGCGCCGAAACCGAGGCCGGACAAGAGCCCGGCCAGGATCGCGGCCTTCGCTCCCAGCCAGCGCACGCCGACGATGCCGCCGCCGATCACCAGCGCCGAGGCCGCCAGCGGCCACCAGTGCGTGGAGGTCGGGTGCGGCCGCTTCCCTCGTGTCCCGCCGCGCCGGCCAGCAACCAGGAACTCCCAGGTCACCGCGGCCTTCGCGGTGGACACGAGGCTGGGGCCGCCGTGGGAAGTGGTGCTCGTCGTGGACTTCGCGGCGGCCTCCCCGCGGGCCGACCTGCGCGAACCCACGGCCTGCAGCACCGAACCGGTGCCGTAGCAGACCGATGCGGCGACCGCGGTCACCAGACCTGTGATCATTCAGTGCTCCGTCCGAGTACCGCAGGCCGGGGACCGCGGCGCCCTGCCCGGGACGCTCGGCGTCGTGAGCAACATCGGATCACCACCCTTGTAAGGCTGGACGCCTGACGGGGGGTGAGAAGTTCCGCGGGAGTCTCCACCGCCGGTGACCCGTCCTCGTCCATGCCGAACGGCTT
>DASQPY010000692.1:0-4304 GCA_035643735.1 Actinoallomurus sp.
GTCGAAGATGGCGGCGACCTGTTCGGGCTTGTAGCGGGCGCGGCGGTTGTGGATCCACGCGGGGAGGCGGTGGGCGCGCAGGATCGTGATGCCTTCGGCGCCGACGTGACCGCGGCGAAGGTCACCGCCCCATACGATCGCCACCGGCTCGACGGTGATGTCGTGGTCGAGGCGCTCCCTTAGCAATTCGGCGGTCCTGTCGGCCGTTTCGCGCAATTCAGCGGCCATCTTCCCGCCCGGACGATCATCGATATACAGGGTCCCGCGATATTGCGTTATTTCCATCTCCGGGGGAACCGCCCTGTTATCGACGAGCATCACGCCGGTGGTGCCGATGACCAAATGGTCGATCTGGCCACGGCCCGGGATGCTGCGGCCGTGCAGGACCTTGTATCCCCGCCATTCGAGGGCCAGTCGCAGGACCCGCGCCGTACGGCGCTCTCCCCGTTGTCCCTTGCGCCACACGCTCGAGGCCAGGCGCTGATGCCACTGCCACAGTGCGTCGATCCCCGCGGCCAGGGCGGCGGCGAGCAGGCCGAACCAGAAGGCCACCGCCACGGTCCCGATGACCAACGCGGCCGCGGCGATGCCTCCGCGGATCTGGAGCCGGCGCCGCCGGCCCTGTGCCCACAGCTGCTCGTGCACGGCCTGCGGGGACCCGCCGACGAGCGCGGGGTTCTCCTGGACATAGATCGACTCACCGAACATTTTCAGCAGCCTTTCCGCGACGGCGCCCTCATTGTTACTTGTTTCGCGGCAAGGTGCACTAGCAGGTAAGAAATGGTTGGCCAGATCGGCCCATATTACAGAATGTGTAATGGGAGTGTTGATAAAACTTTCACCGCAAGCGGGGCGGTGGGACGGAGCGGCCCCGTGGAGGGCCGGTGCGGACGTGCCGGGGGAGTGGGCCGATCATGGCGGTACCCGAACCTGGAGGCGGAGCCGCCATGGACCCATCGACGGACAAGGCCGCGAACTCCCCGGCGAGTGATGCCGAGGCGGCCGAGCTGCTCGCCCGGCTGCACGCGGCGCAGAACGACTTCTACGCCGGAGGCGGTGACGCCGCGCTGCGCGCGGTGCTCAGCCCGGACATCTCCTGGCACATCCCGGGACGCAACGCGATCGCGGGCGACTACGAGGGCATCGAGGCCGTGCTGGACTACTTCGCCCGGCGGCGTGACCTGGCCGCGGGCACCTTCCGGATGCACCCGCGCGACCTGCTGACCGGCGACGGCGAGTGGGTGGCCGCGCTGACCGACGGTGAGGCCGTCATCGGAGGCCAGGAGGTCGGCTGGTCGACGGTCGGTCTGTACCGCCTCAGCGGCGGGCGGGTCGCCGCGTGCCGGCTCCTGCCGTTCGAACCGGAGGTGTTCGACGCGGCCTGGGCGGGCGACGCACGGCTGGCCGCGGCCGTCTTCACATCGGTCGTACGGGTCCGGCCGCGCCACTGCGACGCGCAGGGCATGGTGTACGCCGGGCGCTACCACGAGTTCTTCGAGGACGCCTTCCTCGACTGGCTGGACGAGCACGCCGGCGGCTATGAGGGTCTGCGGTCCGGGGCCGTCGACATGGTCGTGGTGGCGAGTGGCTGTGAGCACCGGCGTCCGGCCCGGCTGGGGGACCGGCTCTCCATCGAGACCCGGCCCGGCCGCGTCGGATCCACGTCCTTGACGATGGCGTTCACGGTCAGAGGCCCCGAGGGCGAGGTCGCGGCCGGCCGCATCACCTACGTGGCGGTCGAGGCGGGCGGCGGGCCCGTCCCCCTTCCCGCGACGCTGGCCGCGGCCTGTCGCGCAGAAGGCTGAGCGGGGGGCCTGCTCGGGGTGCCGGTAAGAAACGTGTCGAGACCGAAAAGCGCGGCGCCACACGACTCGCCTTCGCGATCCTGCTGAAGTTCGACACGCAGTACGGCCGGTTCCCACGAGGTCGCTCGGAACTGCCGGACAACGTGGTTGAGCACGTGGCCACGCAGGTCCAAGTTCCTGTCTCCGAGCTCGGCTTCTAGGCCCGGACCTCCTATGGCTACGGCAAGCCGCAACCCAGTTGATCGCGGGCGCGGAGGTACGCGTCCAGTTCGGCGGCGCCCTTGAGCATGGCGCGGCCCCGGGCGGACAGGCGGGCCTGCCAGTCGCGCAGGGTCGACTCCAGTGGGGCGACGCCTCCGGCGGAGCGAACCTGGGCGATCAGCGGGGCGATCTGCTCCAGCAGGTAACCGCCCCGCCTGAGCTGGTGGGCCAGCCGGACGTCCCGTACGTCGGCCGCGCTGTAGATCCGGTAGCCCGTCTGCGGGTCGCGGCACGGCCGGACCAGCCCGGCATTCTCCCATTTGCGCAGGGTGGCAGGGCGGATGCCGAGCCTCTTGGCCAGGGGACCGATGAACGTGTCACCGCGCTCCTGCGGCACGGGCGCCAGATCGCGGAGCGCGGCTTCGACGGCCTGGAGGGTGCGGCGGTCGTCGAGGAGTTGGCCGTGGCTCTCATCGATGAGCCGCAGCGCGTCCTCGGGGGCACTCCGGTTGACCGCCTGCATGATCGACGTGGCCGTCTGGTGACCGTGCCCGGGCACGAGGGCGAGGAACGCGCGCAGGGCTTGCGCGTGCAGCGGCGTGTAGCTGCGATAACTGTGGACGCTGCGTTCGGCGATGGGCAGGATGCCGGCGTCCTCGTAGTTCCTGATCGCCTGGGTGGACAGGCCGTGCTCACGCGCCAGGTCCACTGGCCTCATGGATGTATCACCGATTGAAGGTTCGTCGCGGCGAAAGCCGGTGTTTCACGGAAAAGTTTACACCGTTGGTTCAACGATACCGTTTATGATATGGACATCATGGACACGGCCCGGCCGCTCGACGGCGCGGGCGTCTCGACGTTCCTTCGGTCGCTTCCCGCCGAGCCCTTGCTGCTCGGCCTGGGCGAGGCCAGGCACTTCGTCGGGGAGTTGGGCGAGCTGCGCAACGAGATCTTCCGGCATCTGATCGAACACGAGGGCTACCGATCGTTCGCCATCGAGAGCGACTGCCTCAGGGGGCTCGTGGTGGACGACTACATCACGACGGGCACGGGCACGCTCGATGACGTCATGGAGCGCGGCTTCAGCCACAACTTCGGCGCCTCCCCGGCCAACCGCGAGCTCGTGCGCCGGATGCGCGTGTACAACGAGGAGCATGAGGAGAAACTCCGGTTCTTCGGGTTCGACGGCCCGCTGGAGTATTGGGCCGAGAGCCCGCGCCAGGCGCTGACCGCCCTCTACGCCCTTCTCGACGGCCCGCTGCCCTGCACCAGGGAGACCCTCGACGCGCTGCTCGGCCCGGACGACCGGTGGACGAACGAGGCCACGGTCATGGATCCGTCCCGGTCGATCGGCCGGTCCGCCGACGACCTGGTGGCGCTGCTCGACACGCAGGTGCCGCGGCTGAGCGCGAAGGACAGGGAGCGGGCAGCCCTGTACGGGCGCACCGCCGTCGGCCTGCTCCGCTACCACCACTGGATGGCCGACACGTCCCCGGCGCGGCTGACGCGGCTGTCGGCCCTGCGGGACGCGATGATGGCCGCCAACCTGCGCGCCGTCGCCGAGCAAGGCCCGGCCCTGGTCTTCGCCCACAACCTCCATCTGCAGCGGAACAAGAGCCTCATGCGGCTCGGCGACCAGCCGCTGGAGTGGTGGAGCGCGGGGGCGATCGCCGAAGCTCACCTGGGCGACCGGTACGCCTTCCTGTTCTCCGCCTTCGGCACGGTCGGCGACAACACCCCACCCCTGGACACCGTCGAGGGCATTCTGTCCACGCTCCCGTGGGACCACTCTCTCATTGACACCCGCCGCCTGGCCGAGGCCGTCACGAAGCCCGTCCCGCGCATCTCCCACCATTTCGCCTATTTCCCACTGGACCCGGCCCAACTCGACACGATCGACAGCGTCGTCTTCCTCAAGCAGGCTGTCACGCTGGACTGATAGGGGCGTGGGTACGGGGGCGCAGCGCCAGGACCTCGTCGAAGGCGCCGAACATTTGGCACTGCAGGCGGCCGGACGGCATGGAGGTGTCGATGCCCTGCCTGAGTGGCAGGAGGTCGACCTAGCGCTCGCGGAGCCGCTCGTTGGGGCTCACGCCCGTCTGGGGCCGGAGCGGACGGGCCCGGATACCGGCCCCGGGTTGACCTCGAGCACGCTCTAGCTCCTAACGTCGTGGTCAGTCACCGAGAAGATCTCACTGGCGATCTTCAGCAGTGCTCACCGATTGGACCCCCGTATGCCCGAACCCAGCCCACGTCGCCGATTCCTGGTGCTCGCGATCTGCTGCGCCAGCGTGGTCG
>DASQPY010000693.1:0-4820 GCA_035643735.1 Actinoallomurus sp.
GTATCCCCGAACCGGGGGTTGACGTCTCTCTTGCATAACGTGGATCAGCCCCGGTGAACCACCGCCCGACCTGCACCGTCTCACATCCGATGGGGCATTCCCGGGGAGGCGGTCAGGTCATGCGTGTGGGCAGCCGATATGAATTGCTCAGTCGGATCGGCCAGGGCGGAATGGGAACGGTGTGGAGGGCCCATGACGAACTCCTCGGCCGTGATGTCGCAATCAAGGAAGTGCTACTGCCCCCGGAACTGGGTGAGGCCGAGCGCGACGAACGGTACGCCCGGACGATCCGGGAGGCGCGGTCCGCGGCGCGGCTCAGTCACCCGGGTGTGGTCACCGTTCACGACGTGGTCGAGCACGAGGGCCGCCCGTGGATCGTCATGGAGCTGGTCAGCGCCCCGTCCCTGCAAAACGTGATCGACGGGGAGGGAGCGCTTCCCGCGCAGCGGGCCGCCGGGCTCGGGCGGCAGATACTCGCGGCGCTGCGGGCGGCGCACGCGGCGGGCATCGTGCACCGCGACATCAAGCCGAGCAACGTTCTCGTCGCCGCGGACGACCGCGCCGTGGTGACGGACTTCGGCATCGCGGCGCTCGAGGGCGACGCGACGCTGACCGGCACCGGCGTTCTCATCGGCTCCCCTGCCTACATCGCGCCCGAACGCGCCCGCGGCGAGCGCTCCGGGCCGGCCGGCGACCTGTGGGCGCTGGGCGCCACGCTGTACGCCGCGGTGGAGGGCCGTTCGCCGTTCGAGCGGTCCGGCCCCGTGTCCACGCTGGCGGCCATCATGGCGGAGGAGGCGCCGCCGCCCCTCAACGCCGGACCGCTGTCACCGATACTCGCGGGCCTGCTGCGCAGGGACCCGGCGGACCGGATGACCGCCGCCGAGGCCGACCGGCTGCTCGCCCAGGTCGCCGGCGGGACACAACCCGACATCGCCGCCTGGACCGTCCCGGTGGCTCAGCCGGTACCACCGGCGGGCTTCTCGCCAGGACCCGCGACTCTGGTGCCGGCTCCGTCCGCGGCCTCCTCGCGGCGGCCGGCGACGCTGGTCATCGCGAGCGCCCTCGCCGGGGCGCTGGTCGTGAGCGCGTTCGGCGTCGCCTGGGCCCTGGGCCGTACGTCCGCGGACGAGAAACCGGCCACTCCCGTCGCGGCGCCCACGTCGGTCATCACCCGGCAGGCGGAGCCGGCACAGTCGTCCACGCAGTCGCCGGCCGCTTCGAACACCCGGCCGTCGCCGGACAAGTCGGCTCCTGTCGCCGCGGCCGGGCAGGGCTCACCGCCTGCCGAACGCTGGACGACCAGGTCCGAGAGCGGTTTCTCGGTCTCGGTGCCGGCATCGTGGTCCCGCCGAAGCGAGGGGGACAACGTCTTCTACGAGGACGACTCGACGAGGTTCATGCTGCAGATCAGCACCACCGCGTGGGACGCGGATCCGCCGAGTCAGGCGCGGACCGTGAGCGCGGCCGTCTCACGGAGCTTTTCGGGGTATCGGGAGCCGACGATCACACCGACGACCTACCTCGGCGTGCCGGCGGCGGACCTGAGATTCGCCTATGACCGCTCGACCGGGACAGAGCGGGTCATCGACCGGTTCTTCCATATCAATGGTGCGAGCTTCGCCATCTACTTCCGGATGCCGGCGGAGCAGTGGAGCCACTCCCCGCAGTATCTCGATCCGATCTTCAGCGGCTTCCAACCGGGCTGAGTGCCGCCCCGCTCCCCAGCCGGGTCGAGCTGGGGAAGCGGGAGCGCCTGCCGCCCTCGGCGTACGGGCCGCCGACGGGCCGCCTCAGTTGTCGCAGGCCGACCTGATCCGGTTGCCGGCGCTCATCAGACTCGTGCCGACCGAGAGCTGCGGTGGCGCGCCACGGCCGCCGTCACGGTCCATCGTCGTCAGCTGCTGGCTGAGCTGCTCGAGCGCCGTAGCGGCGTCGTTCGCCGCGGACTCGACGTCGGTGTCGCCGGAGTCCCGGCCCTCCTGCCTCATCGTGGTGGCGCTGCTGTAATAGGTGTTGGCCAGCCCGTTTGGATCATTGGTCTGGGCAACGCCGCTCTGGCTGACCTGCGTAATCGTTTCCTGGAGCTTGTCGCAGGCGGTCTTCTTGTCGCCGTTGCCGCACGCGGCCACGGACGCTGCCATTGTCGCGGCGACAGCACACATTCCGGCGATCCGTATCGGTGTTCTGCGCATCGAACTCGACTCCTTTCGGGGGCTGGCGACGAGCTGCCGTGGCCCGTCGTGATGTGGGTCAAGATCTTTCGGGCACCTCCTTGGATCCGGAAACATCATGCATCACTGTGCGTGTTCGGCACATCACTTTCGGGTTAGGTCTCAGAACCGCCGCGCACATACCGCCGCGAATTCATTCGCGGCGATCGCCGTACCGATCAGTGATTAGTCCGCGGTGGCGGACATTGCCTGGGGGGAGGTGCCGCCTCGCCCGGCCGGAGGTGGGTTGCGCCGCAGCGAGGCGACCATTCCGGCGACCGTCATCACGCCGAGCACCAGCAGGGCGACGCGGCAGCCGGTGGTGAACGCGTCCAGCGCGCGGGTGGGAAGCGAGGACAGCGTCCCGGCGTACGCGGCCTTCTTCGCGGACGTGGCCAGCGGGCTGGTGATGATCGCCAACGACAGCGCGACGCTCACGACGTACCCGCTGTTCTGCATCATCGACCGGATGCCGTTGGCGATGCCGCGCCGCCGCGCCGGGATGCTCGCCATGATGGAGCTGGTGTTCGGCGTCAGGAACAGGCCGGAGCCGGCACCGATGACCAGCAGGGCCAGCGCCATCGTCACGTACGAAAGGTGGGGCCGCAGCAGTGCGGCGAGTCCCACCAGGCCGATCCCGGTCAGCGCGAGACCGCCGGTCGAGAGCAGGCGCGCGCTGTAGCGGTGGGCCAGTCCCCCGGCGATCGGAGAGGCGAGCATCATGCCGATCGCGACCGGCACCACTCGGAGTCCGGCCTGGAACGGGTCGACCCCGTCGGCGGCCTGCAGGTACAGCGAGATCAGCAGGACCACGGCGAACCTCGCCAGCGACAGCAGGAACGCCGCGAGGTAGGCCATGGAGCGTTCCCGGTCGGCGAACATCCGCAGGTCGACGAGCGGATAGCGGCGGCGCGCCTGCACGATCAGGAACACCGGCGCGGTCACGGCGAAGGCGACCGTCCCGGCGATCACCGGCGTGCTGGTCCAGCCGAGCGCGCCGCCCTCGGAGAGCACGAGCACGAGGGTGCCGAGGACGACGAAGGAGAGCGCGGCCCCGACGAGGTCGAAGGGCTCGCGTGGCTCGTCGCTCCGTGGCGACCTACGCAGGCTGATCATGGCCCAGACCAGGCCGAACGCCCCGGTCGGCACGTTGAACCAGAAGACCGCGCGCCAGCCCAGGGTCGTGGCGAGCAGGCCGCCGAGCAGTGGCCCGATGACCTGCGCGGCCGACACGATGGTGACGTTGAGCCCGAGCCCCAGAGTGAGGATCTCCGGCGGGAACGCGTCGGTGAGCAGCGCCGTGGTGTTGGTCACGATCGACGCCGCGCCGACCGCCTGCACCCCCCGCATCACGTCGAGTTCCACGGCGTTGGTCGCGAAGCCGCAGGCCAGGCCCGCGACGGTGAACACGGCCAGCCCGACGAGGTAGAGCCGGCGGCGCCCGACGATGTCGGCGAGTCTCCCGAACGCCACGATGAGCCCGGTGTTGACCAGCATGTACGACAGCAGCATCCACGACGCCTCGGTCGCGGTGGCGTTGAAGTGCCGTGCCACGGTGGGCAGCGCCACGTCCAAAGTCGAGGTGTTGGCACCGGAGAGCAACACGCCGATGCCGGTGACCGAGAGCACGCGCCACGCGTAGCGCCGATCCGCGGAAGTCTGTGTCATGACCCTTCGTTCGTCGCGCTCGCGGGCGGATTTACGGCCCTGACGAGGCTATCCGGCGGGTTTGCCCGACTCGCTCGCGGCCTCCCGTGGGAATATCGGAGAGCGGGCAAGTAGTTTAAGTTTCAACCAACAACCACGATAGGAGCCTCATGGACCTGCGGCCGGAAATCGACGTGCGGCGAGCGGAGGAGCGGTTCGCGACGAAGATCTCGTGGCTCGACTCCAAGCACTCGTTCTCCTTCGGCCACCATCACGATCCGGGCAACACCCACCATGGATTGCTGCTGGTCAACAACGACGACGTGGTCAAGCCCGGGACCGGCTTCGAGACGCACCCCCACCGGGACATGGAGATCGTCACCTGGGTGCTCCGTGGCGCGCTCGTCCACCAGGACTCCGAGGGGCACAACGGCGTCATCTACCCGGGACTCGCGCAGCGGATGAGCGCGGGTACCGGGATCCTCCACTCGGAGAAGAACGACCGGCCGTCCACGGCGAGCCAGGAGAAGCCCTCCGAGCCCGTGCACTTCGTCCAGATGTGGGTCGTGCCCGACGAGGCCGGCATCGCGCCGGGCTACGAACAGCTGGAGATCGAAGACGAACTGCTGCGGGGCGGGCTCGTGACGGTCGCCTCCGGCATGGCCCGGCACGAGGACCGCTCCGCGATCCGCATCAAGAACAAGTACGCGGCGCTGCACGTGGCCCGGCTGGCACCGGGACAGGACGTGGAGCTGCCCGAGGCACCGTTCCTGCACCTGTTCGTGCCCCGTGGCGCCGTCACCCTGGAGGGCGCCGGCGACCTGGGCGAAGGTGACGCCGTACGTCTCACCGCAACCGGCGGACAGCGGCTGACCGCGACCGAGCCGTCCGAGGTGCTCGTCTGGGAGATGCACGCCACCATCGCCGCGTGACGGCGGTCCTGGCGAACGCGTACGCCGG
>DASQPY010000694.1:0-4345 GCA_035643735.1 Actinoallomurus sp.
CGTTCCGGGCGTTCGCCCTTCCTGGCGGAGCGGCTGGAGCAGGCGGGCGAGGTGACCGCGCTCGACGTGGCCGCCGCCGTCGCGGCCGGTGACCCGGAGGCGCTGCGGATGGTCCGCGAGGGCGGGCGGCGCGTCGGTCACGTCCTCGCCGGGCTCATCAGCTTCTTCAATCCCGGCCTGGTCGTCATCGCAGGGGGAGTGGCCGGGCTCGGTCACATCCTGCTCGCGGAGATCCGCAGTGTCGTCTACCGCCGTTCCCCGCCGCTGGCGACGGGGAACCTGCCGATCGTCCTGTCCGAACTCAAGAACACCACCGGGGTCATCGGGGCCACCCGGCTCATCAGCGACCACATCTTCGCCGCCACTCAGGACACCTTTTAGGCCGGATGAGGGAGGGCCTCGTGCCTGAACCGCCCCTGCTCGTCACACGCGGAATCGTCAAGGACTTCCCTGGCGTGCGCGCACTCGACGGAGTCGATCTGGAGGTACGACCGGGCGAGGTCCACTGCCTGCTCGGCCAGAACGGCGCGGGCAAGTCGACGCTCGTGAAGGTCCTGTCCGGAGCCCACCAACCGGACTCCGGCGACATCGTCTGGCGTGAGGACCAGAACCCGCATCTGACCGGCCCGACCGCGGCGCTGCGCCTCGGCATCGCGACCATCTACCAGGAGCTCGACCTCGTCGGCGGCCTGTCGGTCGCGATGAACATCTTCCTCGGGCACGAGCAGTCGGCGTTCGGCTTCACCCGGCGCGGCGAGATGAACCGCGCCGCACGCGAGCTGCTCCGGCGGCTCGGGCACCCGGAGATCTCCCCGGCGTCCGAGGTCGGCCGGCTGTCCGCGGCGGCCCGCCAGATCGTCAGCATGGCGCGCGCTCTCTCCTACGATGCCCGGCTGATCGTCATGGACGAACCGTCGGCGGCACTCGCCCACGATGAGGTCCAGAATCTGTTCCGGGTCATCCGCCAGCTCACCGCCGCCGGTGTCGCGGTCATCTACATCTCGCACCGGCTGGAGGAGATCCGCGAGGTCGGCGACCGGGTCACCGTCCTCAAGGACGGCCGTACCGTCGCGGCGGGGTTGCCGGCCCGTACGACGCCGACCGCCACGCTGGTGGCGTACATGACCGGCCGTGCCTACGAGTACGTCTTCCCGCCCCGGCCTCAGGCGAGCGAGGGTGCGCCTGAGAGACGGGAGGTCCTCTGGGTGGAGGGGCTGTCGCTGCCCGGCGTGTTCGACGACCTGTCCTTCTCCGTACGCGAGGGGGAGATCGTCGGTCTCGCCGGGCTCGTGGGCTCCGGACGCTCGGAGATCCTGGAGACCGTGTACGGGGCGCGCCGCCCGTCGGCCGGCCGCGTGACCCTCGACGGACGGCCCGTCCGTACGGGCAGCGTCGTCGCCTCGGTCCGCGCCGGGATGGGGCTGGCGCCGGAGGAGCGCAAGTCCCAGGGCCTGCTCCTGCTCGACAGCGTCGCGGGGAACGTCAGCGTCGCCTCCCTGCGGCGCTACTCGCGGCTGGGCTGGCTGGACCGAAGACGGGAGCTGGCGGACGCGCGCCGTGAGGTGGCGGCGCTCGACATCCGCCCGGACGATCCGCGCCGGCCGATCCGCACGCTGTCGGGCGGCAACCAGCAGAAGGCGCTTCTCGCCCGATGGCTCCTCAAGGGCTGCCGGCTGCTGCTCCTCGACGAACCGACGCGCGGCGTGGACGTGGGCGCCCGCGCCGAGCTGTACGCCCTTATCCGGCGGCTCGCCGACTCGGGCGTGGGGATCGTGCTGGTCTCCAGCGAGATCCCCGAGGTGCTCGGGCTCGCGGACCGCGTGCTGGTGATCCGGGAGGGCCGTGTGCTCCGCGAGGACGACGCACAAGAACTCGACGAGCACCAGGTGCTCGACCTCGTCATGGAAGGGAGCCCCCTATGAACGGGCCCGAGGGCGTGCGCGCGGATCCCGACACCACCGTCGACACCACCGTCGACGCGGAGGGGGCGCCTCCCGCCGACGAGCAGGCCCGGGTCGAGGCGGCGGCACGGGAGAGCGCCGGGCGCGGGAAGTTCCGGCTTCCGCTGCTGGAGGTGCGCAACCTCGGCCTTCTCGGCGTGCTCGTGCTCCTCATCCTCGCCGGCTCCTTCACCCGGCCGGCGGAGTTCCTCACCTACGACAACGTCGTCGTCATCCTCACCCTGGCGTCGGTCAGCGGTGTGATCACCGTCGGCATGACCTTCGTCATCATCGGCGGCGGGATCGACCTGTCGGTGGGCGCCATCGTGGCACTCGCCACGGTCTGGGCGACGACCAAGGCCACACAGGTGTACGGCACCGGCGGAGTGATCTTCTGCGCGCTCGCGGTGGGGGTCGGCTGCGGCCTGGTCAACGGCCTGATGATCGCGTACGGCCGGATCGTGGCGTTCATCATGACCATCGCGATGCTGGCCAGCGCGCGGGGCCTGGCGATCAACATCTCCTCCGGCCACACCCAGACGCTGAACGCCGACAACCAGACGCTGGTGAACCTCGGCTACAAGGACAACTTCCTCTTCGGCCGGATCCCGCCGTTGGTGATCATGTTCGCGATCGTCGTGGTGGTCGGCTGGATCGTGCTGAACCGCACGACGTTCGGGCGCCGGACGTTCGCGATCGGCGGCAACCAGGAGGCCGCCCGGCTCGCCGGGCTCAACGTACGGCTGCACACGCTGCTGCTGTACGTCCTGTCCGGGCTGTGCTGCGGGGTCGCCAGCCTCATGCTGATCGTCCTCACCGCCAGCGGCACGTCGGCGAACGGCAACCTCTACGAGCTCGACGCCATCGCGGCCGTGATCATCGGCGGGACCCTGCTCTCCGGCGGTCGCGGCACGCTGGTCGGGTCGGTGCTCGGCGTCCTCGTCTTCACCACGATCAGCAACATCTTCACCCTCAACAACCTCACGACCGCGACCCAGCAGGTCGCCAAGGGCGTGATCATCGTGATCGCCGTCCTCGTCCAGCGTCTGGTCGCCGAACGCCGGGCCGGAGCCGATTCCGTCTGACCGCCGCCCCATCCCCCCTTCATGTCAGGTGTCGAAAGGACGATCATGACTCGACCAGTGCGCGACTTCGGCCGCCGAGGCTTCCTCCTGAGTGGTTCCCTCGCGGGTGCCGGCGCGCTCGCGGCCGCCTGTACGAGCAACGCCGAGCCCGAGAGCAAGGACGCCGCCACCGCGGCCGCCACCGGCGCGAACGCGGCCCCCGGTAAGAAGGTCACCATCGGGTTCGCCGGCCCGCAGGCCGACCACGGCTGGCTGAACGCCATCAACGAGAACGCCAAGAAGGAGGCCGGCAAGTACTCCGACGTCGACCTGAAGATCACCGAAGGCTCGAACGACGCGGCCCAGCAGGCGAGCCAGATCCAGACGCTCATCAACCAGAAGGTCGGCGTCCTGATCATTCTGCCCGCCGACGGCAAGCAGATGACGCCGACCGGCCGCAAGGCGATGGACGCCGGCATCCCGGTCATCAACCTCGACCGCATCTTCGATACACCCCAGGCTTACCGGACCTGGATCGGCGGCGACAATTACGGTATGGGCCTGAACGCCGGCAACTACATCGCCAAGCGGCTGAACGGCAAGGGCACGGTGGTGGAGCTGGCCGGGATCGACACCCTGCCGCTGACCCAGGACCGTACGCGCGGCTTCGACGACGCGTTGAAGAACTACCCGCAGATCAAGAAGGTCGGCCGGGCGGCCGCGGAGTTCAACGTCCAGACGGGTCAGGCGCGCATGGCCGAACTGCTCCAGGCGCATCCGAAGTTCGACGCGTTGTGGAACCACGACGACGACCAGGGCATCGGCGCGCTCCAGGCGATCAAGCAGGCGGGCCGCAGCAACTTCTTCATGGTGGGCGGCGCCGGTTCCAAGAGCGCGATGGACTCGATCAAGAAGGACGACAGCGTACTCAAGGCGACGGTGCTCTATCCGCCGACGATGGCCGCCTCGGCGGTACGCGTCGCCCGGTTGGTCGGGCAGCACAAGGCCATCAGCGACCTGGCCGAACTGGAAATCCCCACGTCGATGACGTTGTTCTCCGCCGTGGTCACGAAGGAGAACGTCGACACCTACCTCCCGCTGGCCTTCGAGTGAAAGGGATGTCCGGCCCGCCGCACGTGGCGGCGGGCGCGGGACATCGGCGGGAGCCAGGTTCGGCATCGGGAAAAGGGCGGCAATGACGCACGCAAGCAGGCCGGCCCTCGGGGTCGGCATGGTCGGCTACGCCTTCATGGGACGGGCACACTCCCATGCCTGGCGGAACGCCGGCGCCTTCTTCGATCTCCCCAGCGCACCCGTGATGGTGGCCCTGGCCGGCCGGTC
>DASQPY010000695.1:0-2594 GCA_035643735.1 Actinoallomurus sp.
GGTGGAGGTCGGCTCGCACGTCGTCCGGACCCGCGCCGGCCTGGCCGCCGGTACCCGGATGGACTCGATCCGGATCTCGCGGTGGATGCTCGCCCCGGTGCCGACCGTCCGGCTGTGGCGCCGGATGGTGCTGTGGGAGACCCGTA
The DNA here is from genome assembly GCA_035643735.1 of Actinoallomurus sp. GTDB lineage: Bacteria > Actinomycetota > Actinomycetes > Streptosporangiales > Streptosporangiaceae > Actinoallomurus. The sequence goes on from DASQPY010000695.1 coordinate 147, forward strand.
GCTACCCGGCCGCCCTCGCCCGCGAACGGGACCGTGTTCTGGCACTGACCGGCCTCAAGGACACCTACGGGCCGATCGCGTGGCGGTGGCGAGCACCGCGCCGCACCAAGGCCCTGTACCGGCTCGGCGAACTCACCGCGTCCACCGACCTGCCCGCCCTCGGCTCGCCGCAGACGCCGGACCGTCCCGCGCTCGAAGCCGGACACGCCAGCACCCCGGCGAGCGGACCGGCCGAGCGGACGAACGGCCCCGCGCGGCGCGGACGGTCCACCGGACGCACGCCCACCCGGTCCCGGACGCGTACCGGGACGAAGAAGCGGACCGTGCCCAACGTCGAAGACCTGATGGAGGTAGGACGGCGCATCGCCGCACAGATGGACGCCGCTGGGACCGTCCTGACCCGTGACAGCCTCGCCGCCGCGCTCCGCGAGGCGGGCACCACCGCCGGAAACCAGCGCGTCGGCGCGCTGCTGACGCGCCTGAAGACCGAACCCGCCGCTGAGATGGCGCCCGGCCAGGGCAGCGAAGGAGACGAGCAGTGAACACCCCGAACCCGCACACCCCAGACAGGGAGGACCGTCCGGGCATGGGCGACCTGATCCCGCTCCGTCCCGACGCGACCACCCCCGCAGCCGAGCCCGAGGACGACAGGCCGAACGGCGAGCACGTACTGGCCGCCCCCGGTCCGGCACCGGAGCTGGTTCAGGATACGCACTACGAAGTGACGTTGGACGATGAGACCGTCCGCCACGGGCAGGGCACGGTCCTGGTGGACCCGCCCGCCCGTGAGGGGGAGCGGCGTCCGATCATCGCGCCGCAGTGGCATGGTCTGGACAGCATCAAGGCCACCGTGCGGCGCATCATCGGCCGGTGGGCGTACCACGCCGGCTACCACGCCGCCCGCGCCCCCCAGTACGCCGCCCAAGGCGGATTTTGGGCCGGTGTGGGAGTGTTCCGGCTGATCGGCCGTCAGGTCCGGTGGTGGTGGGTCACCGAACAGCACGCGCTGCGTCAGCACGCCGCGGACCGCAATGACGCGGAACTGTGGATGAAGCTGCACCGCGACGCCAAGAACACGCGGACCTGGCGCGGGATCGTGCTGGCCGGCGAGGCCGCCGGCGTCGGTACCGGCGTCGCTGTGGTCGCGGGCGGCCCGTGGTGGCTGACCGGCGCCGCGCTCGCGGTGGCGGTCCCTTTCCTGGCGCACGTGGGGCGCCCGGTCGACCGGCGGATCATCTCCCCGGCGATCGTCACCCCCCGGTTCCGCAAGCTCAGCCCCGACATCGTGCTGCGCGCCTACTACGCGGCCGGTCTGGGCCGCCCGGACAAGCCTGACCAGCAGGTTCACTTCGGCTCGCCGATGGCCCGCGACACCTACAACACCGGCTCCCAGGTGCTGGTGGACCTGCCGTACGGCAAGGGCTGGTCTGATGTCATCGCGGCGAAGGAAAAGATCACCTCCGGTCTGGATGTGCACCTCAACCAGGTGTTCCTCACCCCGGACAAGACCTCCAACCGGCGCCACACCCTGTTCGTCGCCGACCGCGATCCCCTCGCAGTGCCGGTCGGACGCACCGACCTGCTGGACGGTAAGCCGCGCAACATCTGGCAGCCCGCCCGGTTCGGCAAGGACGAACGTGGCCGCCTGGTCACCCTGCCGCTGATGTGGATATCGGTGCTGGTCGGAGCCCAGCCCCGCAAGGGCAAGACCTTCGCCGCCCGGCTGCTGGCCCTCTACGCCGCGCTGGATCCGTACGTGAAGCTCGTCATCGTGGACGGCAAGAACTCACCCGACTGGGCGAAGTTCCGGATGGTCGCGCACCGGATCATCTTCGGCACCCACCCCAGCCCGAACGATGCCGACCCCATCACCCACCTGCTCCAGGCGCTGGATGAGATCCTCGCCCACATCGAGCGGGTCAACCAGGTACTCGCCGAGTTGCCCGCCACGATCTGCCCCGAAGGCAAGCTCACCGAAGAGCTGGCCCGTGACCCGCGCTACCCCGACCTTCGGGTGCTGATGCTGGTCATGGAGGAGTTCCAGGTCTACTTCGAGACCGAAGACCAGAACATCAACAAGGAGATCGCGGCGAAGCTGTCGCGGATCCAGGCCGTTGGCCCCTCCGCCGGCGTCGTCATCCTGTCCAGCTCACAAAAACCGTCCGGGGTCGGTGCCGGGGACGTCGGCCGGTTGTTCAACCGCTACCGCGACAACCACGCCGTACGGTTCGCCCTGAAGTGCGGAAACCGGCTGGTCAGCGAAGCCGTGCTCGGCGGTGACGCCTACGCCGAAGGCTTCGACGCCTCATCCCTGCCGGTCGGCGATGAGTACCGCGGCGTCGGCTACCTGTACGGCATGGCCGACGACACGCCCACCGTGCGGACGTTCCTGGCCGACCACACCGACGCCGAGAACATCCTGATGGTCGCCCGCGAACACCGCCAGCG
>DASQPY010000696.1:0-5810 GCA_035643735.1 Actinoallomurus sp.
CTCGGCTGACCAGGGCGATTCCGGCAGGCCAGATGAATGTTGATATTGAAACTTCATCGACTTTTGAATACCGTATACCGCCCGTAGCAGTACCGTTGCCCCCCGGAGGTGACCAACGTGAGCACGTTGGCCCGACCAAGCTTCTTCGACCGATCACGGACGGTGGCACCTCCGTCGTGGAGCCGCTGGCTGGTTCCTCCCGCGGCGCTGTCGATCCATCTCGCGATCGGCCAGGCGTACGCATGGAGCGTCTTCAAACCCCCACTCGAATCCTCGCTCGACCTGTCGGGCAAGGGGAGCGCGCTGCCGTTCCAGCTCGCCATCGTCATGCTGGGCCTGTCGGCCGCGTTCGGCGGCACGATGGTCGAACGCAAGGGGCCGCGCTGGGCGATGGCCGTGGCGCTGACGTGCTTCTCCTCGGGGTTCTTGATCTCCGCGCTCGGCATGGCGCTGTCGCAGTACTGGCTCGTGGTGTTCGGGTACGGCTTCGTCGGCGGGATCGGGCTGGGCATCGGCTACATCTCGCCGGTCTCCACCCTGGTCAAGTGGTTCCCCGACCGGCCCGGCATGGCGACCGGCATCGCCATCATGGGATTCGGTGGCGGGGCGCTCATCGCGTCCCCGTGGTCGGCCGAGATGCTGTCGGCCTTCGGCACCGGTACCGGCGGCATCGCGGAGACCTTCCTGATCCACGGTCTGGTCTACGCGGTCTTCATGTCGTTCGGGGTGCTCCTCATCCGGGTCCCCGCCCCGGACTGGCGCCCGGCCGGCTGGAGCCCTTCGGACGTCGCCGCCAAGCGGCTGATCACCACGGCGAACGTCTCGGCCCGCAACGCGCTCCGCACCCCGCAGTTCTGGTGCCTGTGGCTGGTGCTGTGCCTGAACGTGACCGCGGGCATCGGCATCCTCGAGAAGGCCGCCCCGATGATCACGGATTTCTTCGCCGACACGTCGACGCCCGTGACCGCCAGCGCCGCGGCGGGCTTCGTCGCGCTGCTGTCCCTGGCCAACATGCTGGGACGTTTCGGCTGGTCGTCCGTCTCGGACATCATCGGCCGTAAGAACATCTACCGCTTCTACCTGGGCGTCGGTGCGCTGATCTATCTGGTCATCGCGCTGAGCAAGGACGCCTCGAAGCCGGTGTTCATCGCGTGCGCCGTGGTCATCCTGTCCTTCTACGGCGCGGGCTTCGCCACGGTCCCCGCGTACCTGAAGGACCTGTTCGGCAGCTACCAGGTCGGCGCGATCCACGGACGCCTGCTCACGGCATGGTCCGTCGCGGGCGTGGCCGGTCCACTCATCATCGACGGGATCGCCGACTCGCAGAAGGACGCCGGCAGGACCGGTCCGGCGCTGTACACGACCTCGATCTACATCATGATCGGCTTGCTGGTGATCGGCTTCGTCGCCAACGAGCTCGTACGCCCGGTGAACGCCAAGTACCACGAACCCGAGGCGGTAGTGCGTGAGCAGGAGGAGCCGACGGTGACGGGCAAGGAGAGCTGATCATGGCCAGCACGGGACAGGAAAACACGAACCGAATGCCGTTGATGGTGGTCGCCTGGGCATGGGTGACCGTGCCCTTCGGCTACGGCATCTACGAACTCATCCAGAAGGTCACCCAGTTGTTCAACGGCTGACCTGCCGAAACACCGCGGCCTGCCGGTCGCCCTTCGGGGCCGACCGGCAGGCCGCGGTGTTTTCCGAGGTCATTCGGCGGGGTGGGCGAGCCTCATGTCGAAGGCGTTCTCGTCGTGACCGTTCAGGGTGACCGCGCTCGCGACGGGCGGATAGCCCGAGGCCGTGACGGTGTACTGGCCACCGGTCAGGTCGGTGAAGGCGTACTGCCCGTCGGGGCCGGTGATCGTGACGTCGACGATGTTCCCCGCGGCGTCCAGCAGCGTGACCCGGGCGTCGGGAAGCGGTCCCCGGCCGTCGGCCTGCACGACCCCGCTGATCCGGGCGGCGGGCGGCAGCTCGACGTCCTGGCGGGTCCGCTCGTTGCCGACCTCGACCGGGACCGCGACCGGACGGTGCCTGGCGACGCTCACCGCGAGCGTGTACGTGCCCGCCGCCACCTGCGGGAGGGCGTAACCGCCACCGGCATCCGTCATGCCGGTCGCGACGACCTCTCCCGTCAGGTCCGTCACGACGACACGCGCGTCCCGGACCGGCTCGCCGTCCACGTCACGGGCGGTGCCGGCAAGACCACCGGATCCGGTGAGCGTCAGATCGAAGTCGACCGGCTCGTCACCCACGACAAGGGTGTCGGCCTGCGGGGCGTGTCCCCTGGCCCCCGCGATCAACACGTACGTGCCGCGGCCCGGTGCCGGCAGCCCGTAGCGGCCGTCCGGCCGCGTCGTGGTGCGGCCGACCTGATGGCCCTGGACGTCGATCAGCGTGAGCGTCGTGCCGGCCGCGGGGACGCCGTCGGCGCGACGGACGGAACCACGGATCATCGGCCCGCAGCCCTCGGCCACCGGCAGGTACTCCGGCTGCGGGGCCGGCACCGGAGCCTCGGCCGCGACCGGCGCCTGCTCCCCTCGCGAGGCGTGGCGTCCGCCCGTGCCGCCGGCCGGGGCGGGAGCGGGACCGCTGCCCCGCAGCGGCACCTCACGGATGAACCACGCGACGACGAATCCGGCGAGGGCGAGCACGGCACCGCCCACGACCACGCCGTGCAGGCCGTTGGTGACACCGAGCTTGAAGGCGCCTTGCACCGGCGCCGGCAACGTGTGCAGCGCGGACGGAGGGACGTGGATGCCCCCCGAGGTCAGTGCGTGACCCGCCTTCGCGCCGAGGCGGTCGACGAGGGCGTCATTCAGCCGGCTGGTGTAGATGGACCCGAGCAGGGCGACGCCGAGCGAGCCGCCGACGGTGCGGAACAGGGTGACCGAACCACTGGCCGCCCCCATGTCCCGCATCGCGACGCTGTTCTGCGTGACGAGCATCGTGTTCTGCATGATGAAGCCCATGCCGAGACCGGCCACGAGGGTGAGCGCCGAGCTCATCGCGGTGCTGGTGTCGACCTTGAGCAGAAGGAGGATGAGCATGCCGGCGGTCAGCACGGCGCCGCCGATGATCGGGTAGATGCGATAGCGGCCGTTGCGGGTGATGAGCTGCCCGGTCGTCAGCATGACCGCCAGCATGCCGAACATCAGCGGCAGCAGGAGCAGTCCGCTCGCCGTCGCCGACGCGCCCTGGACGTACTGCATGTACTGCGGCAGGAAGCTCACGGCACCGAACATCGCGGCCCCGACCATGAAGCTCAGGATCTGCGCGACGGTGAAGTTGCGCTCACGGAACAGCCGCGGCGGCAGGATGGGTTCCGGCACCCGGCTCTCGGCGAACACGAACCCGACGAGCGCCACGACGCTCACGACCGCGAGCACGATGATCTGGGTCGACGCCCACGGGTACTCCGAGCCGCCCCAGCTGGCCACCAGCGTGAGGGCCACGATGCCCACGGTCAGCAGGAACGCCCCGATGTAGTCGATCTTGGCTCTGACGTGCGTGGTGTGCAGGCGCATGCCCAGCCCGGTCACGAGCAGCGCCAGCGCGCCGAGCGGGAGGTTCACGTAGAACGCCCAGCGCCAGCTCAGGTTGTCGGTGAGGAAACCGCCGAGCAGCGGGCCGCCGACGAACGCGAGCGGCATCATGCCGCCGATCAACGCCTGGAAGCGGCCGCGTTCACGCGGCGGCACCAGGTCGCCGATGATGGCCATCGCCCCGACCATCAGCCCGCCGGCACCCAGGCCCTGGATGGCGCGGAACCCGATCAGCTGGTCCATGTTCTGGGACAGCCCCGCGAGCACCGAGCCGATCAGGAAGACGACGATCGCGGACATGAACATGCCCTTGCGGCCGTACAGGTCGCCGAGCTTGCCCCAGATCGGCGTCGCCGCCGCCGTCGCGAGCGCGTACGCGGTCACCACCCACGACAGGTGAGCGATCCCGCCGAGATCCCCCACGATCGTCGGCAGCGCGGTGCCCACGATCAGGTTGTCGAGCATGGCCAGGAACATGCCGAGCATCAGCCCGATCATGGCGATGTAGATCGACCGCGTGCTTCTCGCGGGCACCGTCTCCGGCGGCGCGGTATCCACGGCGTTCGTGACCGACAACTTTCAACCCCCAGCTTCGTCCGCCGGCCCGCTTACTTGTCGACCGGCTAGTAATGCTCCTTGCCGTACGGTAAGCTATTAACTATCCGGGCGTCAAGTAAGCCAAGTGCCGAGAGGACAGCGATGGGCGAGCGACGAAGCGACACGCGCGAGAAGATCCAGGCGGTCGCGCTCGAGCTGTTCGCCGAGCACGGCTACGAGAAGACCTCGCTGCGGGAGATCGCCGAGCGCCTGGACGTGACCAAGGCGGCGCTGTACTACCACTTCAACACCAAAGAGGACATCGTCGTCAGCCTTTTCGACAGGCTCCTCGCGGACATGGACGAGATCATCGCCTGGCTCCGCGAGCAGCCGCGCACGCTGGAGACCCGGCAGGCACTGATCCAGCGGTACGCCCGGCTCGCCGGCCAGTGGCCGCCGGGCATGAGGCGGCTGATCCAGGACAGCAAGTCGACAATGCGCGAACTGGCCGTGGGCGAAAAGCTGCACGCCCGTCTCCGCATGATGTCCCGCCTGCTGACCCGCCCGGACGCCCCGGCGATCGTCCAGCTCAAGACGGCGTTGGCCCTGGTCGCGGTCAACGCCGCGACGACCATGCTGCAGGACACCGACACCGCACCCGAAGAACGGCACGTGGCCGGCGTCATGCTCGCGCTGGAACTCGTCTCGGACGAGACCCCCGCCGCGTCCACCGTCACGGACGAGGACCTGGTCGGCAGCTGCCGAGGCCGTCAGCCGGATCGGTGACGGCCGTCGCGACCGTCGCCGGGCGCCGGTAGGTGCCGGGCGGCATGCCGACGAGTTCGGTGAAGCGGGTGCTGATGGCTGGGGCGGTTGTCACACGCCATCCGGCTCACGGCGACGCGGTCCCCCACGCGAACCCGTCCGGGTCGGTGAAGGGCCCGGCATCGCCGCCGATCGTGAGCCGGTGCGATCCGGTGCCCTCGGGAGGGACGCCGGCGTCCTTGGCGAGGGCACGGCGCCCGTAGAGCGCCAGCTAGGTGCGGCCCCCCGCCCCGCGCTTCTCGATTCCTGACCGATCAGGTGCGCGGGGGTGCGGTGGAGTCGCGGAGGACGAGGGAGACGGGGAGCAGCAGCGAACGCGGGTGGCGCTGGGGTTCCTCGATGCAGTCGAGCAGCATGCGCGCGGCCTCGGCGCCGAGTTCGTGGTGGGGCACGCCGACGGTCGTCAGGGGCGGGCGGAGCTTGTCGAGGAAGGGCATGTCGTTGAAGCCGACGACGCTGACGTCCTCGGGACACGCGATGTCGCGTTCGGCGAACACGTCGTAGCAGCCCAGTGCGATCAGGTCGTTGCCGGCGACGACGGCCGTGCACCCGCTCCCCCGGTCGAGAAGTTCGCGCATCGCGCTCGCGCCGTCGCCTTCGCTCCAGTGGGCGCTTTCGACGATGAGGGCCGGGTCCTCGACGGCCCCGTAGTCGCGTACGGCATGGCGGAACGCCCGCGACCGGTCGAGGCCCGTGGAGGTGAACTGCGGGCCGGCGATGTGGGCGATCCGCGTGTGACCGAGATCGACCAGGTGTTTGACCGCGAGCGCGATGCCGGTGGCGTCGTCACCGACGACGAAGGGCATCTGCAGATTCTCGATGCGGCGGTTGATGAGGACGATCTTGACGTCCTGTTCCTGCAGCTGCCGCAGGAGGGGGTGCTCGAGCCGAGCGGTGGCG
>DASQPY010000697.1:0-6035 GCA_035643735.1 Actinoallomurus sp.
ACGCCCCCGAACGGCCCATCGTCATCATTCACGATGCACCGCCGCGAACGGGATGCCGCCTTGCCCGTCACCCATTGCCGCCACCTCCCCGTTCAGCGTCCCCAGGAGCGTTTCGTGCGTCAAGACCCGGCGCGGGGTGGAAGTGAGATTCGGCGGGCTCGTCAGAGCGCTTCGACGGCCAGCGCGATGGCGCCGATGAGCGGGGCGTCGTCGATGAAGCGCCCGGCCACCACCGGGGGCGGGAACGGGACCGCACGCCTGACGGCACCTTCGATGGCGGGCAGGAACGCGGTGGCCATGCCGCCGCCGACCACGACGCGTTCGGGGTCGAGGAAGGTCGCCAGGTTGGCGACCGTCATCCCGATCGTGGCGGCGGCGTCGTCGAGGAGGCTGGCGACGGCGGGCTGGTGCCGGCTCGCGGCCAGGTCGACGGCGGTGACCGACCGGCGGAGCAGGGTGGTGCCGCGTGCGGCCAGGCCGCTGCCGGAGGTGTACTCCTCCAGCGGCGCGTGCCCGTGGGCGTACCCGGGCTCACCCGGTTCGCGGAGCAGGTAGCCGATCTCGCCGGCGGCGCCGTGCACGCCCGGGATGACGCGGCCGCCGACGATCAGGGCGGCGCCGGTGCCGGTCCCGAGATTGATGTAGAGGCCGACGTCCGTACCCGTGAGGACGCCCCAGTCGAGCTCGGCGGTGGCGGCGGCGTTGACGTCGTTGTCGACGTTCAGCGCGGACACGCCGAGACCGTCCCGGAGTATCGCGGGCAGGGGCAGGTCCTCCCATCCGGGTACGTTGGGCGCCAGGTGCACGCGGCCGTCGCGGACGACACCGAAGGTGGAGACCCCGGCCGCCAGGAGCCGGCCGGGGGTCGTGCCGGCCAGCCGGTGCGCGGCGGCCAGGGTCCGCCGCATGACCTCATCCGCGCCGTCGGCGGCGCGCGTCTCGATACGCGTGGCCCGCAGGCGCTCTCCGGCGGTCGTGGCGGTGGCCAGGGCGATCTTCGTCCCACCGAAGTCGATCCCAAGGACGAAACCGGGTGTCTGCGTCATGGCGTGGCCTCCACGGCGTGCGCGGCATCCTCCAGGAAGGACTCGCGGATCTCCTTGGGACCGAACGGCCAGGTGCGTTCGGCGCGCGCCCAGATCAGGAAGGCCACGATGCCGGCGACCAGCCAGGCGAGGGACAGCAGAATGGGCTTGGTGCCCGCCGACTTGTAGATGTAGAGCCAGCCGACCAGCGCGACGATGCTGGGCAGCGGGTACAGCCACATCTTGTACGGGCGGGGCAGGTTCGGCTGCCGCCGGCGCAGCACGGTCAGCGCGACGATCTGGGCGACCGACTGGATGAGCACGAAGACCGCGGTGAGCATGCTGATCACGTCGGTGAGCGTGAAGAGGCTGCCGACCGCCGTGATGATCCCCATCGCGAACAGACCGGCGGTCGGGAACTTCAGCCGCGGGTGCAGCCGTCCGAACCAGGACAGGAACACCTTGTCCCGCGCCGCGTTGTACGGCACCCGCGAGCCGCCGAGCAGCCCGGCGAAGACCGAGGCGAACGCGGTGATGACGATCCCGACGGTGAAGATCTGCGCGGTGCCCTTACCCCACGCCTTCTCCAGGACGAGCGAGGCGACCGAGCTGGAGTGCTCGGCCTGCTGCCAGGGCACGACGCCGAGCACGCCGACCTGGAGCAGGAAGTACAGCCCCATGATCCCGAGAATCGCGATGACGACCGAGCGGGGGATCACCCGGCCCGGGTCCCTGACCTCGGCGCCGAGGTAGGCGCTCGTGTTGTAGCCGAGGTAGTCGTAGATGGCGATGACCAGGCCGGCGCCCAGCCCGGTGAAGAACTTCGAGCCGCCGTCCGCGGGGAAGGTGAAGGCCAGGTGGGCGCTGAAGTGCGTGAACGCCGCGAAGATCACGCCCAGTACGGAGATCAGCATCACCACGAAGAAGACCGAGGTCAGCCGGCCGATGTCGCCGATCCGGCGGTACAGCGCGACGATCACGAGTACGACGACGCCGATGGCGACCAGGTGGCCCGCCGTGGACAGGCCACTGCCGTGGATGAGCGCCGGCCACAGGTACCCCGCGTACTGCACGAGGCCGATGACGCCGGTCGACATGATCAGCGGGATGAACAGCACCGCCGACCAGACGAACAGGAAGGGCATGAGCCGTCCGGTGCGGTACTGGAAGGCCTCACGGAGGTAGAGGTAGCTGCCGCCGGCGCCGGGCATCGCGGCGCCGAGTTCGGCCCAGACCAGGCCGTCGGCGATCGCGATGATCGCCCCGACCACCCAGCCGAACATCGCCTGCGGCCCTTCCATCGTCGCGATCATGACGGGGATGGTGACGAACGGCCCGATGCCGCACATCTGCGTCATGTTCACGGTCGTGGCCTGGAACAGGCCGAGACGGCGCTCGAACGACGGCGCCGTGGGATTCGCCATGAAAGATCTCCGTTCGCGGGGGAGGCAGGAAGGCCATACCCAGGGGAAATGCCCTCCATCAAAGGTAAGGGAGACTCCCTAACGAAGGAACCGGTCAGGCCGAATTACGAGTGCCGAGGTTCAGGCGCGGCCGTTCGCGGTCCGTACCGCGAGGGCGACCGCGCCGATCAGCGGGGCGTCGTCGATGAAGCGCGCGGCCTCGACGGGGGGCGGGAAGGGGACCGCGCCGGCGATGGCGGCCCGCAGCGCGGGCAGGAACGCGGCGGCCATGCCGCCCCCGACCACGACGCGTTCGGGATCGAGGAAGGTGGCGAGGTTGGCCACCGTCATGCCGACCTCGTCGGCGGCGTCGTCCAGCAGCGCGGCGACGGCGGGCTCGTCCCGGCGTTCGAACAGGCCGGCCGCCGCGACCGGCTCGCCGAGCAGCTCCGAGCCACGCGCGGCGAGCCCGCTGCCGGAGGTGTACTCCTCCAGCGGCGCGCGCCCGGCCGCGTACGCGGGCTCGCCCGGTTCGCGCAGGAAGTAGCCGATCTCGCCGGCCGCGCCGTGCGTCCCCGGGATCACCCGCCCCCCGACGACGAGAGCGGCGCCGGTGCCCGTACCGAGGTTGACGTACAGGCCGACGTCGGTGCCGGTGAGACCGCCCCAGTGCAGCTCGGCGGTCGCGGCGGCGTTGACGTCGTTGTCCACGTCCAGGGCGGACACGCCGAGGCCGTCGCGCAGGATCTCGGGCAGCGGCAGGTCCTCCCAGCCGGGGACGTTCGGCGCGAGGCGTACCCGGCCACCCCGCACCACCCCGAACGTCGCCACCCCGGCCGCCACGAGGCGGCCGGGAGTGGCGGCGACGAGATCGTTCGCCGCGCCGAGGGCCCGCCGTACGACCGCCTCGGCGCCCTCGGAGGCGCGGGTCTCGATCCGCGTGCCGCGCAGGCGCTCCCCGGACGTGGTGGCGGTCGCGAGCGCGATCTTGGTGCCGCCGAAGTCGATGCCGAGGACCACGCTCACCGAGCGGCTCCCGGCCGGCCCTTGCGCGCGAGCGAGTCGATCGCGACGGCGAGTGCCAGCACGCTCGCGGTCACCATGAACCGCACCGACGAGTCGACGTTGAGCAGGAGCATGCCGTTGGTGATCGACTGGATGACCAGGATGCCGAGGAGCGCGGCGTACGTGCGCCCGCGCCCGCCGAACAGGCTCGTCCCCCCGATCACGGCCGCGGCGATCGCGTTGAGGAGAATGTCGCTGCCACCGGAGCTCTGGTTGACCGCGACGAGGCGGCTGGCGGCGAGGATGCCGCCCGCCGCCGCGAGGCTCGAGGCCGCGACGAACGCCGTGACGCGTACCGCGGTGACGTTGATGCCGGCACGGCGCGCCGCCTCGGGGTTGCCGCCCACGGCGTAGATCCACCGGCCGCCGACCGTGTGCCGCAGCACCAGGTCCAGCGCCACGACCAGGGCCCCGAAGATGACCAGTGTCAGCGGCACCCCGCGGTCGCCGTTCAGCACCGCCACGGTGACGCACAGGACCACGGCGAGCCCGCCGATCCGGATGACCGCCCAGGTCGCCGCCTGGACCGGCAGCCCGGCCGCGGCACGCGCGCGCCGGGAGACCAGCGCCGAGCCGCCGTACACGCCCGCGATCACGATGGCGAGCACCCAGCTCAGCACCGGAGGCAGCCACGAGTCGCTCATTTTCGCGATCGCCCCGTCGAAGGGCAGGTTGATCGTGCCCTCCTTGCCGAGCAGGTAGAGCAGGAGCCCCTGCCAGCCGATCAGGCCGGCCAGCGTGACCACGAAGGACGGCATGCCCAGCTTGGTGAACATCAGCCCGTGCACCAGGCCGATCGCGGCGGCGATGGCGATCGCGGCCGCGACCGACAGCAGCGGGTTCAGGCCGTGCTCGACATTGAAGATCGTCATGAGCACGGCGCTCAACCCGCTGACCGAGCCGACCGACAGGTCGATCTCGCCGAGGAGCAGCACCATGATGACGCCGAGCGCGATCGTGCCGGTGGCGGCCATCTGCAGCGCGAGGTTGGTGAGGTTCTCCGCCGACAGGAAGTGGTCGTTGAGCGTCCCGAAGACGATCGCGATCACCACGAGCCCGGCGATCACCGGCAGCGGCCCGAGGTCGCCGCGGGCGAGACGGTCCCCGGCCGAGCGCAGTACGGCGGCGGGCTCGGCCCGGTCCGGCGCGCGCATCACCAGGCACCTACCGCGTGGAGATCCCGTCCTTGAGGACGAGGAGGGAACGCGGCATGGTCGGTCATGGTGGTCTCCGGGTTTTGTCGGTGAGGGTCGTTAGGTTGATCGGCATGTCCCGCTTCCGTCTTCGGCCCTCGCCTGCCCAGGAGCGGACTTTGGCCGAACATTGCGGGCACGCACGGTTCGTGTGGAATTTGGCTGTCGAGCAGCACGCGCACTGGAAACCCGGACGGAAAATCGCGCCGGGGTTCGCTGGGCAGTGTCGTCAGTTGACCGAAGCGCGAGCGGCTTTCGCGTGGCTGCGTGCGGGGTCGATCATCGTGCAGCAACAAGCGCTCAAAGATTTCGCCCAAGCCATGGCCAATTTCCTTGGCGGCACGCATCGTAGGCCGACATGGCGTAAGGCAGGACGGCATGACGGGTTCCGGATCGTCGCGGTCGAACCCGGTGACGTGCGGCGTCTGTCCCGGCATGTCGGTGAGGTGAGGGTTCCGAAGGTGGGGTGGGTGCGGTTCCGCTGGTCTCGTGCCGTGCCCGGGGCCGTTAAGTCGTTTCGCATCACCCGTGATCGGGCGGGTCGTTGGCATGTCGCGTTCGCCGCGATCCCCGACCCGATCCCCGCACCCGGGGCCGGTGAGGTCGTGGGTGTGGACCGGGGTGTGACGGTCAGCGCGGCCTTGTCCACCGGAGATCTGCTGGCCGCGCCCGGCCTGCGTGAGACAGAGGCGGAACGGCTTTTGCGGCTGCAGCGCAGACGCGCGAAAGCGCGACGCGGGTCGAACCGCAGGGCGAAACTCACGGCGGCCATCGCCCGGCTGAAGGCCCGCGAAGCCGATCGGCGTAAGGACTGGGTGGAGAAGACCAGCACCGATCTGGCACGCCGGTTCGATGTGATCGGTGTCGAAGATTTGAAGATCCGGTCGATGACCCGTTCGGCGAAGGGCACCGTCGCTGAACCCGGCCGCAGGGTCGCCCACAAGCGCGGGCTGAACCGAGGCATCCTCGCCAGCGGGTGGGGACAGCTGGTGGCCCGGCTGGGACACAAGGCACCCGGACGGGTGATCAAGGTCAACCCGCGTTACACGTCGCAGACCTGCAACACCTGCAGCCACACCGCCGCGGAGAGTCGCGAGAGCCAAGCTCTCTTCCGGTGCGTTGCCTGCGGGCACGAGGCCAACGCCGACGTCAACGCGGCACGCAACATCGCCGATTTGGCCGCCGGGCGGGCGGTTGCTGCGCGGGGAGGCTCCGGATTGCCAGAGCCCGCGAACCGCGAACCTCAACTCCTCCTCCTTTCAGGTGAGGAACGGGTTGGAATCCCCTGCCTTCAGGCAGGGGAGGACGTCAATCGACTCCGAATTTCTCGCGGGCGGCGGCGATCTTGT
>DASQPY010000698.1:0-2438 GCA_035643735.1 Actinoallomurus sp.
GTGGCCCGGCGCATGGATCGGCAGAAGATCCTGGCGAGAGATGATCCGCCCACGCTGCACGTGGTACTCGACGAGGCAGTGCTCTACCGGGTGCGTGGTGGACCGAAGGCGATGGTGGCCCAGTTGGAGCATTTGATCGCATCCGTGGGGCCGCGCCTCACGCTGCAGATCGTACGATCGGATAAGAACCCCCGATCAACGGGCGCATTCAACATCGCTACCGTCGACGGCTCCGAGGTGGGGTACGTCGAGACCGTCATCCGAGGCATCGTTACGAGTAGCCGCGAGGACATCGCCGAGCTACTTGCCGCCTGGGAGGCCATTAGGACCTTCGCGCTCTCCCAGGAAGAATCGATCGAGTTCATCCGAAAGGTGATCCAGGAGAAATGGACCTGAACAGCTACGACTGGCGTAAGTCGACCCGCAGCGGCGAGAACGGTGGCGACTGTGTCGAGGTCGCCGTCGCCGAAAAGGGCGACGCGTAAACCGCCGAGCCTCTGGACCCCCCTCAACGACGACAACGGCCTCCGGCCCTCTCACGGGGAGCCGGGGGCCGTCTCACTCGGCCGGTTCGTAGGAGCGGAGAAGGCCGTCGATGTTGGTCAGGTCGGCGGTCGCCTCGGTGAGGCGCTGCGCCCAGTCGTCATCGTCGAAGCGGGCGCCGACGGCGGTCTCCATGGCCGACGGAGTGGCCGTGCCCCAGAGTGTGGCGCGGCGGGCGGCGTGGTCGCGCTGATCGCGGTCCCACCAGCGCTTCACCTGGTCGAGCTGGCCGGCGATGTCCTCGCCTGGGATGCGCCGGGCGTACTCCTCCTCCCATCGGCCGGTGTCCGGATGGCGGTCCGCGCCGGGCGTACGGCGCTGGGCGGTCTGCAGCTCTTCGAGGACCAGGCACCACCGGTACGGGGCGGTGAACCACCGTGACTCCTCGCCCGTACAGATTCTCCCCCCGGAGAGGCGACCGCGCAGTGCGGCGACGAGATGGTCGGCCAGTCCGCCGGGGTCGGCGCGGACGGCGATGACGGAGGCACGGGAGTCGACGGCGGCGTCGACCGCGTGGGAGAGCGCGCAGTCGCGGAGCCGGTCGGGCATCGCCCTCAGCGTCTCGATGACCTGCGGGGATGGGACGGGGGATCCCCATCCGGTCAGGTGCGCGGCGGTGGTGAGTTCGGCCCACAACGCGATGGCGGGGTGGTCGGCCAGCACGCGCTGCGCGGTGCGCATGTCGCGCAGCGTGCAGGGGGCGGCGTGGCAGTCGGCGCCACAGGTGGAGCTGCGGGAGGTGACGAGCACGCCGGGGGAGGCGAGCTCGGGGCTCCCGGTGTTCTCGGCGTCGGTGCCGTCGGGCATGCGGGCCAGGTGGGGGTAGTCCATGCCGTCGGTGAAGACCGCGCCTTCGCCGGGCCGCAGCGTGACCAGGAACTGTGACTGGGCGTCGGTGATGTTCATGGTGGCCCCGACGGCGTCGCGGTCGTCCTTGGCGGGCAGCCGGTGCACGATCTTGACGGCGGTGTTCTTGATGACGTCGGGTACGAGCTTGGAGGGGATCTGCTCGGCCACGATCAGCCCCTCGCCGTACGCGCGGATCTCGGCGAGGAGCCCGGCGAACATCTCCACCGCGTGCGCGGCCGGGCCGGTCTCCTCGCTCCTGCGGAGCAGCCGGTGGGCCTCCTCGAACACGCTCAGGTGGCGCAGTCTGGTCACGCCGCCCTCGGCGCGCTGGCGCAATCGCAGGTACTCGACGAGGCGGACCAGGACGGTGCCCATGAGGAACGCCTTGTCCCGGTCGTCGCCGACGTCCTCGATCTCGAAGACGACGTTGCGTGCCAGGAGGCGCTCGAAGTCGATGGGGTGGCCGCCTTCGAAGAACCGCCCGGTGGTGCCGAGCCGGAGGCTGGACAGGCGGACCCGGATGAACCCGCGGACGTTGTCGGTGATCTCCTTGCCGTAACCGATCTCCGTGACGACCTGCTCGGCGGCGGCCTGCAGGTCGGCGAGGGTGGGATAGCGCGGTGTGATGCCGGGCGTACGGGGCTCACCGAGCACGAGGTCCCAGCCGAGCTGTTCGTAGCAGCGGGTCAGGGCGGCCGAGAGTACCTGCGGGAACGGCTCGTCGGATTCGAACGCCGCGAGGAACAGCGCGCGTACGAGGTCGGCATGGGTCTGGAGCGGAAAGGGCCGCCCGTCTGGGCCTTTTGCGGGTTCGAGCGGATTGATGCCGGCGGCGATGGCGTCCACGTCTCCGGGGCGGATCGCGACGACCTCGACACCGGGAAGGCGGGCGGCCATCAGCCGGTATTCGGCCTTGGCCGGCTCGACCACCAGCCACGGCAGGCCTGCGGAGTTCGCCGAGGCCAGCAGTCCCCGTACGGTCTGGGACTTGCCGGCGCCGGTCGCTCCGCACACGAACGTATGGCGGTTGAGGCTGTCCAGCGGAA
>DASQPY010000699.1:0-2715 GCA_035643735.1 Actinoallomurus sp.
GTAGGCCTGACCGGAGTCGTAGAGCCGGCCGGCCGCCGCCGCATGCTCGGCGGCGTTGTCCGACTGGAAATACGGACCCTCGTAGCTGCCCCGGACAATTCCCAGCCAGTCCAGCGCGGAGATGATGCCCTCGGTCCACTCGGGCCGGTTGCGTGAGGCATCGGTGTCCTCGATGCGCAGGACCAGGGCGCCGCCGTGCTGGCGGGCGTAGAGCCAGTTGAACAGCGCGGACCGCGCGCCGCCGACGTGGAACATGCCGGTCGGCGACGGCGCGAAGCGTACGCGCGGCGTTTTGTCAGTCACGTGAGATCACCCGGTTGGTGAGCGTGCCGATGTTCTCGATGGTCACGGAGACCTCGTCGCCGACCTGCATCGGCCCCACACCCTCGGGCGTGCCGGTGAGGATGACGTCTCCGGGAAGCAGGGTCATCACCTGCGTGACGTACTCGATCAGCGCCGGGACGTGGTGCAGCAGCTTGTCGGTACGGGAGTCCTGGCGCTTCTCGCCGTTCACAGTCGTGGTGATGGCCAGGTTCGACGGGTCGAGCTCGGTCTCGATCCACGGGCCCAGCGGGCAGAAGGTGTCAAAGCCCTTCGCCCGGGTCCACTGCCCGTCCTTCTTCTGCAGGTCGCGCGCTGTCACGTCGTTGGCGCAGGTGTAGCCGAGGATGACCTCGGCGGCTCTTTGCGCGGGCACCTCGCGGCACAGGCGGCCGATGACGACGGCCAGCTCGCCCTCGAAGTCGACCCGCTCCGACAGCGACGGGTAGACGATCGCCTCCTGCTGCCCGATGACCGAGGTGGACGGCTTCATGAAGATCAGCGGCTCGGCCGGCGCCTCGTTGCCCATCTCCTTGGCGTGCTCGGCGTAGTTGCGGCCGATCGCGATCACCTTGTTCGGCAGGATCGGCGCCGTCAGCCGTACGTCGGCCAGGGGTTGGCGTTCACCGGTGAACTGGATCTCGCCGAAGGGATGGGCGGCCACAGTGGCGATGGTGTCGTCGTCCTCGACCACCCCGAAGGACAGGTCGCCGTCTTTGGTGAACCTCGCGATACGCACGACACTGAGGCTATCGAGCCTGAAACCCTGCCGCCGCCACAGTACGGCGGTTGGGGGTCGCGGACTTACCCGACGAACGTGCAGGGGCGCGCCGTTGAGGCGGCTGCCGGTGGGCATCGCCGGGCGCCCGGAACCCCCGAAGGAGTCCACGGGCGCCATGGGTTCGGCGGTGGAGGCGCTGACGATGACGACGTTCTGGCCCTTCTGCCGGAGCACGATCTCCCAGGCGTTGTGCACGTCGGCGCCGGGGCAGGTGAGCGTCCATGCGCGTACGGGCCGGGTGCCGTGGTTGACGACCGTTCCCTCGAAGTAGCCGGTGTCGCGTTCGACCGTGCGATAGCGGAGTTTCGGCGCGGCGCTCGCCGTCCGCGCCGAGGCGTCAGCCATCGCCCGAGCGGGCGGTGGGGCCTGGGCCCGGCACCGCCGAGCCGGCCGAACACCACGGAGACCGCGGCGGAGACGAGAACCGCTCCACCGGCAGCCACCACCGCCCCGCCGGTACGCGACCGGAAGACCCGCGAGACCGGGACCGTCGCGGCCCCTACCGGCGGACCACTGGACGCCTTCGACGGGAGCCCTGGGCGCGGTTGCGTGAGGACCCGGCGCAGGCGCGGGGGTGGCCGACCAGAAGGTGGAACCGGGCTCCAGGTTCACTTCCCGGGGCGGAAGCCCGGTGACACGCCCGCAGAGTGGGCGGTCAGGCCTCGATCGGGCGGTCCAGGGCGCGGCAGGCCGCCACGTGCTGCTGGCGTTCCAGCAGTGCCATGACGGACTCCATCGACTCCTGGTCGCCCGAGCGGCTCGTGGTGGTCAGCCAGCGGCTGACCTCGGCGATCAAAAGCAGCTCAGCGTCGCGGTCGTAGCGCAACGTTCGTTGAGAAGGTAGCAAAACAGACATTCGACCCCCGATGATCCTGCTGAACATGAGCGCATCGGCGAAGGTGCCCCACCAAAGCCGATGCGTGGAAGATTCTGCCCAAGATTTTTGCACCTTCGCCACGTATTTAACGCCCTTCACACAACATTTTCCCCAATGGCGCAACAATCCCCAACCGGCCCACTGGGCGCGGCACCATCTCTGACCTGCAGATACAGGCAGACCGGAGATGACTGGATTCCGTTCGGTATCGAATAGGTCCCCCCCTAAATGCACGTGCACACGCACGTGCCGACAATCGCTCATTTTTCCAGACAGTACAAAGTGGACATTTCCCTGTCATTGGTCGGCCATGGCCGCGTGACAAGACCCCCCTCACCCGCAGGGGACCCGCGCCGCGCGACAATGCCCTCATGAGCGTCGTGAAGATCAACGTCCTGACCGTCCCGGAGTCCATGCGCGAGGAGCTGGAGCGCCGTTTCGCCGGACGCGCCGGCCTTGTCGAGAACGCCGATGGCTTCGAGGGGTTCGAGCTGCTCCGCCCCGTCGAGGGGAACGACCGCTACTTCGTGTACACCCGCTGGCGGAGCGAGGAGGACTTCCAGCGCTGGACCGAGAGCCAGTCGTTCCAGAAGGGCCACGAGCAGGCCCGGGCCGACGCCGAGAAGGGCGACGCCCCGACGGGCCACGGCCACGGCCACGGCGGCCCCGCCTCGAGCGCCGCCGAGCTGTGGTCCTTCGAGGTCATCGAGCAGGCGGCCCCCAAGGGGTGATCCCA
>DASQPY010000700.1:0-6256 GCA_035643735.1 Actinoallomurus sp.
GTGCCCGCGTACGAGCTGTTGCGCTGTCCCGTGGGGCTCTTGTCGTCGGGGTAGTCCAGCTCGCGGTCGCCGGCCCCGCCGACGATCGAGTACGACGGGGAGCGTTCTCCGAAGTAGATGCGGGGCTGGGTGATGCCGAGCGCGCCCGTCGGCGGGATGTTCTTCTCGGTGAAGGCCGGTGCGCCCTGGGCGTCGACCTGGTTGCCGGGGGCCGCCACGAAGCCGTAGCCGTGCGTGTAGACCAGATGGCTGTTGATCCAGTTCGCCTGGCCCGACGGTGGCCCGTCGATCTCGCGTACGGCGACGACGGTGTCCTTGAGCGCGTTGTTGTCCGCGGGGTTGGGATACCGGTCGATGTCGAGCGGGTTCGGGAACTTGTAGAAGCCCTTGATCTGCTGCAGCTGCTGGTACGTCGGCGACACCACGGCGGGGTCGAGCAGGCGCACGTTGGGAAGGGTCGAGGTCTCCTGCTTGGCCTGCGCCGGCGAGAGCTTGGTGTTCGGCAGGTAGTCGGTGACCTTCGTGCCGGCCACGTCGTACGCCTGTCTGGTGGCGGTGATGTTGCGGCCGATGTACTTGGATTCCTTGTCGGCCTCGTTCGGCTTGACGTGGAACGTCTGGATCAGCAGGGGGAAGACCCCGCCGATCAGGATGGCCGACAGGACGAGCAGGCCGAACGCCATGCCGGGCAGCATCGCGCCCGGGCGGAAGAACGTGGCGAAGAACATCAGCGCGCAGATGAGCGCGATGGCGGCGAGGATGGTCTTGGCCGGCAGCACGACGTTGACGTCGGTGTAGGACGGGCCGGTGACCACGCCGCGTTCGGAGTGCGCCAGACCCCACCGGTCGAACCAGTACGCCACGGCCTTGAGCAGCACGAACACCCCGAACAGCACCGAAAGGTGCGCGCGGGCGGCCGGGCTGACCTTCTGCCCCGGCCCCTGCACCCGGACGCCGCCGTACAGGTAGTGCACGACGAGCGACGCGAGGAAGGCCAGGATCACCGCGGTGAACAGGAAGCCGAGCACGACCCGCAGCAGCGGGTAGGTGAAGACGAAGAACGAGATGTCCTTGTGGAACTGCGGGTCCTTGACGCCGAACTTCTGACGGTTGAGGAACGCCAGCCAGACACGCCATTGGCCCGCGGCCGCCGACGCGGTGAGCAGGCCGACCAGGCTCAGGAGCCCGATGGTGATGAGCCGCCGGTGCGGGTCGACCACGGCCCGGTAGCGGTCGAGCCCCTGCTGCTCGACCGAGGAAGGCCGGTACGCGGGCCGCAGCCGGTAGGCGGTGATCATGTTGGCGCCCAGGAGTGCGACCATGATCAGGCCGGCCGCGAAGAAGAGCAGGACGCGGGTGGTGATCTGCTTGGTGTAGACCGAGGAGAAACCGACGGACCGGTACCAGAGGACGTCGGTCCAGATCGCAGTGAACGCGAGAAACACCGCGACGAGGATCACAAGGATCACGGTCACTGGTAGCAGGAGCCGTGATCGGCCCACGTTGATGCGGCCGCCAAAGCCTGGGCTCCGGAAGGTCACAGCCTTCCCCCTTCGCCGGGTGTCTGTGAAAGCAACTTACCGAGGCATCCCAGGGTTCCCGTACACGACCGGCCACCTACGGCGAAATCACCCGTGCGCACGGTGAAAAATAGACGGATGAGCCGACTGGAAGAGCTCGTCCTCGAACTCGAACGCCACGCCTCGAGCGCCGGCTGGGATGCCGCGCCGCGGCTCTACGCCCTGGTCGAGGCCCTTGAGCTGCACGAAAACGAGCCGGAACTCGCGGAACGGCTCGGTGTGCCGAAGGCTCCGGACCGGCTCGCCGCGCTCGAACAGCCCGAGCTGCCGACGGGAAAACCGATCGACGAGGTCCTTGAGGGAATCGAATGGCCCACACAGGTCGCGGGCTGCGTGCTCGTCATCGAACGCATCCTGCTGCCCGAAGGGGCCGAGGACCACATGCCCGAGGAGGATCCTGTCGGCTGGGCGGGCGAGCACCCGGGCCGTGAGGACGTACGGATCGTCGTGGGTGTGCTCCGCGAGGGCGACCGTCACTCGGCGATGCGGCTGCGCGGCCACGACAGCGACGATCAGGTGCTGTCGGGCCCCGAGCTCGTCCCGGCGCTCGCCGACGCGCTGGCGTCCACGTTCACCTGACCGCGGCTCACTTCGGGCAGGCGGGCACGGCGCCCTGGCCGGTACGCACGGCGTTCAGCGCGTCCAGCGCGCCGTGCATGGTGTCCACCCGTACGAGCCGCAGCCCCTTCGGGTCGGAGGCGACGGCGTCAGCGCAGTTCTGCGTGGGCGTGAGGAAGACGGTGGCGCCGGCGTCGCGGGCGGCGACCATCTTCTGCTGGATGCCGCCGATCGGGCCGACCTGACCCTCAGGAGTGATCGTGCCCGTACCGGCGATGAACTTGCCGCCGGTGATGGTCTGAGGAGTCAGCTTGTCGTAGATGCCGAGCGAGAACATCAGCCCGGCACTCGGCCCGCCGACGTCGCCGACGCTGATCTTCACGGTGAGCGGGAACTGGAACTTCTCCCGCAGGACCACGCCGACCACGGGCTTTCCCGCGGTGGTCTTGTCCGGGGACGCGACGGTGCCCACCTCGGCCGCGGACTCCTTGCCTCCGCGCCGGATGGTGAACTTCACGGTGTCGCCCGGCTTGTGCGCGCTGATCACGGCGCTCACCTCGGGCACCTGCTTGATCTTCTTGCCGTCGATCGCGACGATCTCGTCACCGGGCCGCAGCTTTCCGGAGGCGGGCAGCCCCTGCTGGACGGAGTCCACGACCACGGTCGTGGGCGTCGGCATGTGCAGTTCGTGCAGCGCGGCCGCGGTCGCGGCCTCCTGTGAGGAGGCCATCTCCTGGGTGTTCTCCTGCTCGACCTTCTTGGTCGAGACGTTCTTGGGGAAGATCGCCTCTTCGGGCACGATCGCGACGTCCGGGTCGAGCCAGCCGCGCAGCGCGGTGAACAGGTCGATCCGGTTGCCGGGGCCGCCCTGGTAGGCGACGGTCACGAAGTTGAGATGCCCGTTGACGGGGTAGGTCTTGGCACCGGTGATCTGGATGAGCGGCGCCTTGCCGAGCTGCCCGAGCGTGTCGGTGGTGGGGCCGGGACGCAATGCGACGTACGGCACGGGAATGAAAGCACCGATCATCCCGAGCACAAGAATGAGCACGCTCGCGAAGACCAGTGTGGCGGCACGACGGGACATGCCCGGCAGCCTACGCGGTCGTGTGGTCACCCCGTTCGGCCCTCTCGGCGCTGTGTCGTCCGAGCGCGTCGAGAAAGCTCCGGAAGTACTCCACCTCTTCGAAAGAGCGCCGGAAACGCGGCCGGCGGCCCCACATGCGAACGATCGCTCCCACGAGCAATGCGATGGTCACAGGGATGACCCACCACGCCAGGACTGACATGCCGCGTCACCTCCCAAATACCGGTCACCTTTAACGTAACCGGCATTCGAGGCGACAAATCACCCGATCCCTACCCACTCGCTTCCGCCATCGGCAAAAACCTGGTTTTTCCAGATCGGAACCTCGGCCTTGAGCTCGTCGATCAGCGTGCGGCACGCGGCGAACGCCTGATCGCGGTGCGGGCAGGCCGCGGCCACGACCACGGCGAGATCGCCCACCTCGAGATCGCCCACCCGGTGCACGGCGGCGATCGCGCGTACGTCGTAGTCCGCGACGATCTTCTCCATCACGACGCGCAGCTGGTCCGTGGCCTGGGGGTGCGCCGAGTAGCCCAGCCCGGTCACCGCACGTTGATGATCTTCGTCGCGCACGGTGCCGATGAAAATGGCGGTACCGCCGGCGCCCGAATCGGCGACGGCGGCGAGCACCTCGTCGACGGACAGTGGCGTGTCGCGAAGCTCCGCGAGCCGGATCGCGTTCATCAAACGAACGCTACCTCCCCGCTCAGGCATCCAAAGCCGCACTCATCGTCGTTCCTGCGACCCTCGGCGACCGAGCTTGCACGCAACTGCGATGTCTCTTGCGCCTCAGTGGTCGCAGTGGCGAGGAACCGGGAATGTTCTTGGATTCGGCCGGAATCAGCCTCGGCGCTTGCGGCGTGCCCTCCGTACGATCGCGGCGGTACCGATGACGGCGACCGTCGCGCCGGCGGCCGTGGCCATGGTGGCCTCCTTGCGCGCCAGCCGGCGTCCGACGAGCGCGTGCCGGCCCGCGACCTCCTCGAGCAGCGCGTTCAGTGCCTCGGCGTTGTCCCGGGAGGGTTTCCAGCCGGCCGTACGCAGCGTGGCGCAGTCGGCGACCCACGGATACACGACGTAGTGCAGGTCGGTGGCCGGCGCCGGGGTGACCCCGATGCGGTGCAGGCGCTGCGCGGTGCCGAAGGTGATCGCGGCGGGCAGCTCGAAACGCCGACGCCCGGTGATCTCCTCGACCTCCTCGGGTTCGAGCCAGCCTTCGCTGCCCACCGCGAGCGTGCCGGTGACCTCACCGGAGACGGCGAGCTCCAGCGCGGTGACCAGATCGTCGATGTGGCAGAACTGCCAGCGCTGCGCGAAGCCCTTGACCGTGAGCAGGCGTGGTGCCTCGAAGTGGCGGGTGACGACCGTGTCGATGCCCGGGCCCACCAGTGCCGCCGGGCGCAGGACCGTGACGGTCATGCCCGGGTGCGCCACCGGAGCCATCGCGGCCAGTTCCTCGATCTCCAGGAAGTCGCCGACGATGCCGTCGTCGAACTCCGCGGACAGCGGGGCGTCCTCCGGGAGCGGCACCGGGTTGCTCTCCTGCGCCCCGTACACCATCGCGCTCGTGATGAGGATCACCCGCCGGACCCGTACGGCCGCGGCGGCGGTGACCACGGTCTGCGCGCCACGGACGTTGTACGCCCGGCGCTCCCGGTGGCCGGTCTCCGGTGACTGGTCGATGTCGAGATGGACGATCACGTCGACGTCGGAGATGCGGTTGGTGAGTTGTGGGTCGCGGATGTCGACGACCCGCCAGGTGACCCCGGGCACGTCGCCCCGATGGTCGTCCAGCGCGATGACCTTCTTGATGTCCGCCGAGCCTGCCAGCCGTGCGACCAGGGCGCGCCCGATGCCATCCGCCGCCCCCGTGACGGCGATGACCGGGCCGGCGCTACGCCGTGGGCGAACCTGTCGTGTACTCAAGTCGAGCGAGCCCTCCTATCGCACGCCCCCCGGCTACGACCGGATAACGTGAAGGTTGTGACCCATTCATCCTGCCCGAGGTAGAGCCCGTGAGCGACATCCCCTTCGGTTTCAACCGCCCGGGTGAGCCGGGAGACGAGAACGAGCCCGGAAAGCAGGACCCGTTCGGCGCGGGCAACATGCAGGACTTCGCTGCCATGTTGCACCAGTTCGCCGACATGCTGTCCAACCAGTCCGGGGGCGGGGGCCCACTGAACTGGGACCTCGCGAAGGACATCGCCCGGCACGCGATCGCCGAAAAGGGCGACCCGTCGGTCCTGGACGCCCAGCGCCGCGCCGTCGTCGAGGCGCTGCGCCTGGCCGATCTGTGGCTGGACGAGGTGACGACGCTTCCCGCCGGCATCCGCAACCCCCAGGCATGGAGCCGGTCCGAGTGGATCGAGCACACCCTGCCGGTCTGGACCAAGGTCTGCGACCCCATGGCCGCGCGCATGGCCGAGTCGATGGGCTCGGCGATGCCCGAGGAGATGCAGGCCATGGCCGGGCCCCTGCTCGGCATGGTGCAGCAGATGGGCGGCGCCATGGTGGGCGGACAGGCCGGGCAGGCGCTCGGCGCGCTCGCCCTGGAGGTCGTCGGCTCCAGTGACATCGGCCTGCCGCTCGCTCCCGCGGGCGTCGGCGCGCTGCTGCCCTCGGGCGTGAAGGCGTTCGGCGAGGGCTTGGAGGTCGACGAGGACGAGGTACGCCTCTACCTGGCTTTGCGTGAGGCGGCACACCAGCGGCTGTTCGAGCACGTGCCCTGGCTGCGCCCGCAACTGCTGCGCGCGGTCGAGGACTACGCGAGCGGCATCACCGTCGACCTGTCCAAGATCGAGGACGCCGTCGCCGGCATCGACCTGAGCAATCCCGAGGCGCTGCAGCAGGCGCTCGGCGGCGAGCTGTCGCTGACGCCGGAGGAGACGCCGCGGCAGAAGGCGGCGCTGGCCCGGCTGGAGACCATGCTCGCCCTGGTCGAGGGCTGGGTGGACACCGTCGTGAACGCCGCGGCGAAGGACCGGCTGCCGTCCTCGGTCAAGCTGGCCGAGGCCGTACGCCGGCGCCGTGCCAC
>DASQPY010000701.1:0-8139 GCA_035643735.1 Actinoallomurus sp.
CCCGTACGCCCACAGCGTGTTGTCCGGGTGGTAGTCGCGGTGGATGAAGTGCGGAGTGGCACCTGGGGCCGGACCGGCCGCGACGTCGAACGCCCGTTCCCAGAGCGCCGGGTGCCGAGCGTTGAGGGGCGCGAGGCGTACGTCCAGATGGTTGTACGGGCGGTAGGGCGGCATCGTGGACGCACCACCGACCGCGTGCACCGACAGCAGACCGGCGGCGAGCTGGATGAGGTATTCGGGCAGCTCTTCGTTGGCCGGGCGCGGCGGATGGCCGAGCAGCCGCGTGATCAGCAGTGTCGGCATCTCGCAGTGGGCGCCTGAGGGGTCCGCGGCCACGAGCGACGGCGTCGGGATCTCACAGCCCGCGAGCAGCGTCAGCGCGGCGATCTCACGCTCGGGTGAGAAGTCGATGTCGATGACCGGCCAGGTGGCCGACGCCCAGCACCGCAGCACGAGCCGGTGCACGGTGCCGGAACGGCTTTCGGCGAGCAACGCGTGGTTGATGTGGGACAGCCCGCCGACGAGCGGCCGGACCATCTTCACCTCGCTGCCCGGCCCCAGGCAGTCTTCGACCCAGCGCAGCGTGGCAGCGCTGGGCGGATCGGAGAATCTGGGGAAGGTCACGGCACCCATCCAAACGGATTTCGAACCGTATCGGGAGTGATTTTATCAATACCGGTCTGAGTAAACGGCATGTCATTGCAGCGTGACGATCCACTTGGGATCCCCATGACCAAAAAATCCCCGCAAACCACTATGGACCAAACGTATTACTCAAAGTGCGCCGAAATGGCCGCTCCGGGACATTACGGAGCGGCCATCCCGGTTACTCCTTGCTCTCCCTGCGCGGCCTGAACAGCGCCTCTGCCAGCGCGAGCATCGTCTCCTCCAGCGTGATGAGCCGTTTCATGAGGTCCTCGTGCACAGAGGTCATGCGGCCGGTCATGTCGTGCTGGACCCCGTCGACTCTCTTACTCACGTCCTCGTGCACACCGCCAACCTGACGCAGCAGGTCCTCGCGAAGGATCTCCATATGTTTCGTGATATCGGCGCGGGACGACTCAATGATCTTCGACAGAGTTTCCTCGGCCTCGTCACGGTCGGGCCGCGCCCGCAGCTCGTCGATGAGCGGGTCGATGGCCTCGGCGAGCCGTTTCTCCAAAGCGTCGAAACGGTCCGTGGGATCGATGAACGGCCGGTCGCCGATCGCCGCGAGCTTGCGGTGCAGCTCGCCGATCTCCAGGGTGACCGGCAGCTGGCCGATGCGCTGGTTGATGCCGTCGACCCGGTCGTCGACGCCTTCGATCTTGGCCTCGAGCCCCTGAAAGTGCCCTTCGACGCCCTTGAGCTTGCCGGAGAGGCCCTCGACGCGGCCGTCGATGCCGTCGAGGCGCCCGCCGACCCCTTCGACCCTGCCGTTGACCGCGTCCAGCCCCTGCTCGACGCGCTCGGCCATGTCGCTGAGCGACTGGTCGACCTTGCCGGCCACGCCGTTGATCTGGTGCTCGAGCTTCTCGGATCGGTGTCCCAGGTCGGCGAGCGTCTTGTCGAGACGGTTGAAACGTACGGACGCGGCCTCCATCGTGCCGGCCAGCCGGTCCAGCCGCTTGGTCAGGTCGTCCATCTGCTGCGCGGCCCGCAGCGTCGCGTCGGTGATGCTCTTGCTCGAATCGAGCACGGTCTGGATGCGGGAGAGACCTTCGTCGACGTTCTCCGCGATCACCCCTACGTCGGCCCACAGCGAGGGCAGCTCGGCGACGGGCTTGACCTTCTCGCCGACCGACTCGATGTGCTCGGCGAGCCCTTCGGCCCACTCCGGCGGCTTGCCGTACAACTCGTCGACCTGGCCGCGGACCGAGTCGAGTTGGGTCGTCAGGCCGCTGAGCTCACGCTCACGCACCTCGCGGAGCAGCCACTCGATGCCTTCGAGTCGCTGATGGATCTCGTCGAGGACCTGACCTGTCGAGCGCTGCTCGTAAACATGATCTTGAGCAGCGCGGGCCAGCAATTCCCGCATTCGGTCCGAGACCGGTTGACCTCCTGTCTGCAGGAAGTTGTGATTGGTGTCCACCCGGGGAGCTCCTTCGTTTTGCCGGGTCGCCGGCCTGCGCGCGGAAATGGCAGTGGCGTGCGTCGCGAAGGGCCACTCTAATGAGCCGACCATGGTCATCGAGCGTAAGCAAAGAAATTCAGGGAAAAGAGATCCTTATCCCGGAGAAGCGGAATGCCGCTTTAGTCGCGGCGATGACGGCCTTCGTAAGGGGCCGGTATCGGATGCGCGTTCATCATGGCCGAGACCATCGGGCCGCGCCCGAGCAGGCGGTCCAACTCGCCACGGCCGAGGAAGACCCCACGGCAGGCCGCGCACTCCTCCACCGCGATGCCGCCACGTTGGAAACTGACCATTCCGGCGCCGCACTTGGGACATTGCAGCACGGCGTCGGTCATTGTGTTCCCCATTTCCCCCGAGCGCCCGACTGGGCGCGCCTTCATGCCGCGCGCGCCGGCACGGATTCCGCGTGCCGCCAAGAGTAGCCAAGCCAATACGGCGATAGTCGCAGTGTTTACCTTAGGCTGGCGTGTCTTCTGCCTGGGGATGGTGTCGTAGAGCGGTACAGATGAGTGCGACTGGGGCATCACCCACCCGGGTCAGAACGACGACGCACTCGCGTGAGCCGGACGGTCGCAGCTCGCGCCGTAGCCGTTCGATGTCGGCGGCGAATCCCCGCTTCTTGATCGTCAGCGTGCCGGCGTCGTGTCGCCTCAACGCGGCCCGCAGCCGTTTGACGGAGAAGGGCAGCACCTCGTGGATCTCATAGCCGCGCGCGAAGGGCGTGGCCCGAGGTGCGTCGGAGGTGATGTAGGCGATGCGCGGATCGGCCAGGGCGCCGTCGAGCGTCGCCGCGACCTCGGCGACCAGATGAGCGCGGATGACCGCTCCGTCCGGCTCGTACAGATAACGCCGCCAGCCGGCCACCGGCGGTGGCCCGATTCGCGGGTCGGCCACCATCGTGGCGGTCTCCGTGCCCTCGCGGAGCACGGTCGCGCGCCGCAGCGTCGTGCCGGACCGCGCGCCGGAAAGACCGCCCAGCCAGAGTGCCGCCTCCTTGACCTCACCGCCGTCGGAGATCCACTCGGCCTCGGCTCCGGGCGGGACCACGTCGTGCGGGATGCCCGGCGCCACCTTCACACAGCCCGCCGGAGCCGCCCCGGCCAGATTGAGCACGGTCGTGAGCGAGGGTTCGTACGCCTCCGGGTTGAAGATCCTTCCACTCGCGCCGCGGCGTCCCGGGTCGGCGAAGACCGCGGCGTGACCCGCCGGATCCTGGAGGGCGGCGTCACCCGAGCGTACGGACGTCGAGCCCTCCAGGCCGAAGGCGCCCAGGTTCGCGCGGGCGACGGCGGCGGTCAGCGGGTCGAGGTCGACGCCGACTCCATGGCAGCCGGCCCGGCCCCACGCGACCAGGTCGCCGCCGATGCCGCAGCCCAGGTCCAGGACGGAGCCCGCGGGGCTCCCGGTGCCCAGGTGGGAGGCGAAGCGCCGGGCACGGTGGCGCGCGACACTGGCCCGTGTGGCCTGTTCGAGGCCGGTCGGCGTGAAGAACATGCGGTCGGCCTCCGCGCCGAACTTGGCGCGCGCCCGCAGCCGCAGGCGTATCTGCGTGAGGGCGGCACCCACCAGCTCCGGGGGATGGCGTGCGCGCAACCGCGACGCCGTCGCGAGCAGTGCCTGCTCGCTGACGTCGGAAGCGCCCACCTCGCCGAGCAGGGCCCGGCCGCCGGGGGTGAGCAGACCCTCGAAGGCGGCGATGTCCACCCGATGACGGTAGCGGCACGCCGCGACGGCGGGAGACGCGGAGAAAGCGGTCTGTGCACCGGTCTCGCGGCGGTCCTCAAGATCAGGTCGTCGGTGCAGGTCACAAGACTCGGGCCCGATGCGGGCGGGCCCATGTTGACGGGTTCCCGGCCACGGCATAATCTCCATGACTGGCACTCTCGTCATGCGAGTGCCAATCAAGCGACAGGCTGGTCTGGCACCCGCGACGGCAGGCCACCGTGGTCGCGTCTCCAACATGCGGCTGGCCGCTTCGGTCGGCCGAGGATACGCAATCGAAGGGGAAGGTCAGATCGTGTCGACCGCCACCAAGGTTGTTCTCAAGCCGCTCGAGGACCGCATCGTCGTCCAGCCCCTCGAGGCCGAGCAGACAACTGCATCAGGTCTGGTGATTCCGGACACCGCCAAGGAGAAGCCCCAGGAGGGCACCGTCCTTGCCGTAGGCCCGGGACGCTTCGACGACAAGGGCGAGAAGCGCGTGCCGCTCGACGTCAAGGTCGGGGATGTCGTGCTTTACAGCAAGTACGGCGGCACTGAGGTGAAGTACAACAACGAGGACTACCTCGTGTTGTCCGCTCGCGACGTGCTCGCCGTCGTCGAGAAGTAACAACTCATTCAGAGATGCACCGCCCCGGTCGGCCCCCACGGGCGGCCGGGGTTGTGTGCGTCTCATGACATCCCTTACTTGGAGCTTCTCTAATGCCGAAGATCCTGGACTTCGACGAGGACGCACGGCGCGCGCTCGAGCGCGGCGTGAACGCCCTCGCCGATGCAGTGAAGGTGACGATCGGCCCGCGTGGCCGCAATGTCGTCATCGACAAGAAGTGGGGCGCCCCCACCATCACCAACGACGGTGTGACGATCGCGCGGGAGGTGGACCTGGAGGACCCGTTCGAGAACCTCGGGGCCCAGCTCGCGAAGGAGGTCGCCACCAAGACCAACGACATCGCCGGTGACGGCACCACGACCGCGACCGTGCTGGCCCAGGCGATGGTCCGCGAGGGCCTGCGCAACGTGGCCGCCGGCGCGTCGCCGATCGGTCTCAAGCGCGGCATCGACATCGCCGCCGCCTACGTGTCGGACGAGCTGCTCAAGTCCGCCCGTGAGGTCGACGACAAGAGCTCGATCGCGCACGTCGCCACCATCTCCGCCCAGGACCCCAAGATCGGTGAGCTCATCGCCGAGGCCTTCGACAAGGTGGGCAAGGACGGCGTCATCACGGTGGAGGAGGCCCACACGATGGGCCTGGAGCTGGAGTTCACCGAGGGCCTCCAGTTCGACAAGGGCTACCTGTCGCCGTACATGGTGACCGACCCCGAGCGCATGGAGGCAGTCCTCGAGGACGCCTACATCCTCATCCACGACGGCAAGATCTCCAACGTCACCGAGTTCCTGCCGCTCGCGGAGAAGGTGGCCCAGACCCGCAAGCCGCTGCTGATCGTGGCCGAGGACGTCGAGGGCGAGGCCCTGGCGCTCCTGGTGCAGAACAAGATCCGCGGCACCTTCGTCAGCGTCGCCGTCAAGGCCCCGGGCTTCGGCGACCGCCGCAAGGCCATGCTGGAGGACATCGCGGTCCTCACCGGCGGCCAGGTCATCACCGAGGCCATCGGCCTCAAGCTGGACGGCGTCGAGATCGACATGCTCGGCCAGGCGCGCCGCGTGACGATCAAGAAGGACGCCACCACGGTGGTCGACGGCGCGGGTGAGGCCTCCGCCATCGAGGACCGGGTCCGCCAGATCCGCCAGGAGATCGAGAACAGCGACTCCGACTGGGACCGCGAGAAGCTCCAGGAGCGGCTCGCCAAGCTCGCCGGCGGTGTCAGCGTGCTGCGCGTCGGCGCCGCCACCGAGGTGGAGCTGAAGGAGAAGAAGCACCGTCTCGAGGACGCCATCTCCGCGACCCGCGCGGCCATCGAGGAGGGCATCGTCTCCGGCGGCGGCAGCGCGCTCGTGCACGTCGCCAAGACCGGCTTCGACGCGCTCGGCCTGTCCGGCGACGAGGCCACCGGCGCCGAGGCCGTGCGCAAGTCGCTCGTCGAGCCGCTGCGCTGGATCGCCGAGAACGGCGGCAACGAGGGCTATGTCGTCGTCTCCAAGGTCGAGGCGCTGTCTCCCGGCAACGGTTTCAACGCCGCCACCGCGGAGTACGGCGACCTGATCGCCCAGGGTGTCATCGACCCGGTGAAGGTGACGCGTTCCGCGGTCACCAACGCCGCGTCGATCGCCGGCATGCTGCTCACGACCGAGGCGCTCGTCGTGGACAAGCCGGAGGAAGAGCCGGACGCCGCCGCGGGCGGCCACGGCCACGGTCACGGGCACTGACCACGGGCACTGACCACGGGCACTGATTTTCGGTCACCGATTTTCGGTCCGTGACCCGGGCTCGCATCGGAAGGCCCCCGCCACTTCGGAGCGGCGGGGGCCTTCTGCTGTTTCCGTACCGAGCAGCCGGTTTTCGTTTTCAGGTTCGGCGGCGATTCCCGGGTCGGCCTTGCGGGGGATGCCAATAATTTCCTCTTCGTCGGCCCTAGCCGAAATATGTGTTGCAAATGACACGTAAGCATGACGCGAAGGAGCCGTTCGGCTACGCTGAGTGAGAAATGGCCGCTCGATCGTGCACTGTGACCATTCCGTTGTCATCAACGTGGCAGACAGGTGCGATCTCGGTGGGCATCATGCTCTCGTGACCGAGGGAGCAATCGCCGGGGCCACGTATCGGGGTGCTGCCGACGATCTACGGTTGAGCCGTCCGGCCAAGGGAGACGAAAACGATCTCCGTGACTTGACGAGCCTGGCTGTGCAGGGAGACCCGGCGGCGGTCGAGTCTCTTATCGGGCGTGTTCGTCCGATGATCGTCCGTTACTGCCGAGCGCGGCTTGGCCGGGTATCCGGGCAATACCACATCGCGGACGACGTGGCGCAGGAGGTGTGCATCGCGGTCCTCGGGGCGCTGCCCCGCTACCGCGACATGGGCCGGCCGTTCGCCTCATTCGTCTTCGGCATCGCGTCGCACAAGATCGCCGATGCGTTGCGCAGTGCCATACGGGCGGCCGTGCCGACCGAAGACCTTCCCGACGGTCCCGACGAGCGGCCGGGACCGGAAGAGACCGTGGTGCGCTACATCGAGGCCGAACGCGCTCGTGGTCTGCTCGACCGGCTGCCGGACCACCAGCGGGAGCTCGTCCTGTTGAGGGTGGTCGCCGGACTCTCGGCGGAGGAGACCGGTAATGTACTCGGTATGTCAGCGGGGGCCGTACGCGTCGCACAGCATCGGGCAATCGCCCGGCTTCGAGCGATGGCAAGTGAGGAGTCGATCGCTTGACTCGTGGTCGTACCGCCATTTCCGATCCGTTCGACCTCAGCGCTGTCACCAGCAGCGATGAGGTGTTCGACGCCCTTTCCGAGCGTCGTTTCACGGACCTGAGCGCCGGCCGCACCGACGACCCGGCCACCTCGCTGCTGGCGGCGCTGGTCGCGGATGTCGACCTGGAAGCACCGCCCCTTCCCGCCCCTGCCCGCGTCGCGTGCGGCGTCCAGGGCTCCTACCGCCGGGGCGTGCGCGCGTTCGTCACCTTCGGTGTCGCGGCAGTGGTGCTGACCTCGGCCGGAGCGGCCGCCGCCGGCGGCAACGACGTCGGTGCTATGGGCACCAACCACGGATCGGTGCAGCCGAAGGATTCGGAACGTTCCAATGAGAACGTCCAGCACCGTGATCCCCCAGGTGGGAGCATCTTCACCGGCGACAGACCGTCCTCCCGGCATTCCGGGGACCGGCGCCGGGCCGCCTCGCCGCCGCCCCCATCCGAGTCCGAGTCCACATCCGGCTCCGAGCCGGCGGGAGCGTCCGTCCCGGCCGTCGAGCACGGCCCGAGAAACGCCCCGGCCGACCAGCCGGAGTGGGAACACCGGGGGCACCGGTGGACCTGGGGACACCAGCACTCGTCGGCGGATCCCCGCCATCAGCGCTCGGAGGACCATTCCTCGTCCCCGGAGCAGAAATCCGAGCCGGAGCAGGCAACACCCGAGCCGTGACCCTTTCGTGGGACACGGTGGTCTCCCTTCAGACAGATCGGTAAAAGTATCGGTCCGAAGGCGGCACGCCCGAGAAGCGGCGTGCGGTAGGGGAGAGCGGCACGCCCGGGACAGCCCTCAGGGCCTGTCTCCGAAGCTCCGCTGTCCTAGTGCGGGGCGTCCAGGCGACAGCTAGCCGGGGTTGTCGTCGGTCGCCGGCCGACTCCCTCTCCGCCCTGCGAGACGCCGCCTGGATGCCGCTCGCTACGGACGGCGGCTTCCAGACGGGCCCT
>DASQPY010000702.1:0-3991 GCA_035643735.1 Actinoallomurus sp.
GTTTGGGGCGTCTAGCACGCTACGACCCAGCCGTTTCCAGGCCGTGTCCCATGTGTTTCGCACGTGTTACATGGCACCTGGCGCGGCGTCCATCAGGGCACACCGCGCACCGACAGGGCCTATGTGCCCCCCAGCGGCGGATGATCACATCTGCCGGATAGTTTTGTGGCCATGAGCGGACCTCGGCGGACGACCGGATCATGGCTCTCTGGCGCCCGCGCGGCAGGCGCCGACCTGGGCTACCCAGGGGAGCGGATGGGCCTTCCGGAGCACGGGCCGGGCGCGGTGGCCGGATACGGCCGCCGGCTCGCGGCCCTGGTCGTCGACTGGCTGGTCGCCCTCCTGATCGCGCAGGCGCTGTCGGCCGTCCTTCACTGGAGCCCCATGGCCCGCAGCTTCGCCACCTTGGCCGTCTTCGGCCTCATCGCGTGGCTGGCCACCGGAATCTTCGGGACGACCCTCGGCAAACGGGTCGCCGGGCTGCGGGTCGCCAGGCCGGAAGGTGGCCGGGTCGGGCTCTTCTGGGCGTTCGAACGCGCGGTGCTCCTGGTGATCGTGGTGCCCGCCGTGCTCTGGGACCGCGACCACCGCGGACTCCACGACCGTGCGGCGAACACGGTCGTGGTCACCCGATAGGACGCGACGCGCTCAGCGGGTACGCGGCTTGGGGCCCTTCGGCATGCGCGCGCCCTTGGGGATCGGCCCCTTCGGCATCTGCATCGTCTGCGGCAGCGCGTTGAGGCGGTCGATCACCTCGCTGACCTTGTCCTTCTTGAGGTTGCGCGGCAGCTTGGTGAGGTGGCGCTGCAGCTTGCCGATCGGCACCTGACCCTCGTCGGTGCCCACCTGGATGTCATAGATCGGCACCTCGGAGGCGGCACGGGAGATCCGCTTCTTCTCGGCGCCGATGAGCTTGCCGACGCGGGAGGCGGGCCCCTCGGCGAGCAGGATCACGCCCGGGCGGCCGACGACGCGGTGTACGACGTCCATGTTGCGGTTGGCCTGCACGGCCGGGGTGACCACCCAGCGGCCCCGCATGTTCTCCACGATCGACGCGGCCGCTCCCGGCCTGCCCTCGAGCATGGAGTACTGCGTCCGCTGTGCGAGCTGGCCGAACACGATCATGCCCACGGCCACGGCGGCGAGCACGCCGAGCGGGATCAGCAGCAGTGCCTGGCCCAGCAGCAATCCGAGGGCCACGAACACGACGAGAGTCCCGATCGCCGCGGCGAAGACCATCGGCAGGGCCTTCGGATTGGCCTTGTGGACGAGCGAGGCGACCATACGGATCTGCTTGAGGCGGCCGGGGCTTTCGTCCTGTCCGTCCTGGGACTTCTTTGCCATGGAGGGAAGGATACGAGGCTTCGGTCCCGCAGTCGAAAAGGGAGGCACCAGAAGTAAACAAATTTCGACCCTGGGCTTAACCCCGTAAAGCGTTGACACGACGCCTCGGTCGTCTTAGCGTCCCGGGCAGATCGTCGCCGTCCTGGGAGTTGCCATGGTGTGGTCGGGTGCCCGTGCTTCGGTGCGGAGGATTTCCTTTCTCATCTCAGCCGGTCTGTTGACGACCGCGCTGACCGCGGTGCCCGGCGCTGGAGCCGAGACCGCCCCGCAGTCGCAGGTCGCGTACCACCAGTGGACGTCGGTGCTCGACTTCGCGCGCGGCTCGTCCGAAGGCGTACGGCCCGACGGCCTCGGCGCGATCACCATCGCGCGTACCGTCGGCACGGCGAGCTACACCGATCCCTACGGCGCCGGTACCAAGACGTGGGACTACGCCCGCTGGACCTCGCCCACGGTGAAGGTCGGCTTCGGCGCGAGCCAGCTCGTCGCCTCCTGGACCGCGAACACCCCCCACGGCAGCTGGCTGCAGGTCGAGATGCGCGGCAAGACCGGCGCGGGTGCCGACACGAAGTGGTACGTCATGGGCCGCTGGGCACAGGACGACCCCGAGGCGGGCGGCGACATCCACCGGACCACCGTGCCGGGCCAGGCCGACGACAACGGCAACGTCGATATCGACACGTTCATCGCCAAGAACTCGCTGACCTCCTACCAGCTCCGCGTGACGCTCTACCGTGAGCCCGGGAAGAGCGTGCAGCCCGTACTCCGCTCGGTGGGCGCGATGGCCTCCCTGGTGCCCCAGCGGACGACCGTCCCCGTCAGCCCGCTCGGGGGCGCCGAGGGCATCGAGCTGAAGGTCCCGGCCTACTCCCAGAACATCCACAAGGGCCAGTACCCCGAGTACGACGGCGGCGGCGAGGCGTGGTGCAGCCCGACGTCGACCTCGATGGTCGTCGGCTACTGGAAGCGCGGGCCGTCGCAGCAGGACATGGCCTGGGTCGACCCCTCCTACGAGGACCCGCAGGTCGACTACGCGGCCCGTGGCACCTATGACTACAACTACGAGGGCACCGGCAACTGGCCGTTCAACCCCGCGTACGCCGGCCGGTTCGGCCTGAACGGCTTCGTGACGCGGCTGCGTTCGCTGAACGAGCTGGAGCAGTTCATCAAGGCCGGCATCC
Organism: Actinoallomurus sp.; assembly: GCA_035643735.1. Taxonomy (GTDB): domain Bacteria; phylum Actinomycetota; class Actinomycetes; order Streptosporangiales; family Streptosporangiaceae; genus Actinoallomurus. Next base: position 2,526 of record DASQPY010000702.1, read on the forward strand.
CGGTGGTGACCTCGCAGTCGTTCAAGGCCGAAGAGCTGCCCGGCTCGAACTACAGCACCAACGGGCACCTGTTCGTCATCGTCGGGTTCACCGCGACCGGTGACCCCATCGTCAACGATCCCGCGTCGTCCTCCGACGCGGTCGTCCGCAACGTCTACCCGCGTGCCAACTTCGAGAACGTCTGGCAGCGCAGTTCGTCCAGCGGCGGGATCGTCTACATCATGTACCCGCCCGGCCACCCGCTCCCCAAGAACGTCCCCGGGGCCGCGAAGAACTGGTGAGGTCCCGCTGACCCGAACGCCCCGGTGCCTTTCGCGCCGGGGCGTTCGCTCACGTCCCCGCGGTACTTTCGCGGCCGCTCCCGCGCGGGGATGATGACGGCATGACGCTGAGCGCCGCCGACGGCAACGCCATCCTGAAGGAGAACTTCGCCCCCTGGGTGCAGGACCTCGGCCTGGTCGTGGAGGAGACCGGCGAGCTGTCCGCCGTACTCCGCCTGCGGTGGTCGGCGCGGCTCGCCCGCGAGGGCGGGGCGCTGTCCGGCCAGGCGCTGATGGCCGCGGCCGACACCGCGACCGTGATCGCCGTGTCCGCGGCGCGGGGGGAGTTCGTGCCGATGACGACGGTGCAGCAGTCGAGCACGTTCCAGCGGCCGGTCGTGGACACCGACGTCCTCGTCGCGGCCCGCCTGACCAAGCTCGGCCGCACGCTGGCCTTCGCCGACATCACCATGACCGCGAACGGGGCCGTCGCCGCCCACGCAACCACGGTCTACGCGCTCCTGGGCTGAGACGGCGCCACGGACACGCCGGAGGGGCTCAGGGCCGCAGGACGAGGCGTCCGCGTACCTGACCGTCCTCCAGCCTCCGATGGGCCTCTGCGGCCTCGCACAGAGGCAGGACGCCCGCGATCCGCGCCGGGAGGGAGCCGTCCTCCAGCATCCGGTTGATCGCGACGGCCGCGCGGGAGAGATCGGCGGCGGACGCGTTGCTGATCGCGAAGCCCAGCAGCCGCCCGTCCTTGACGTACAGCGGGCCGACCGGCAGCTCGGCCCGGGCGGCCGTCCCTGCCAGCAGGACGATCCGGCCGCCGTGCGCGAGCAGGCCGACCGCCGTCTCCAGGTCGTGGTGGCCTGAGGTGTCGATGTGCACGTCGACGCCCTCCGGGGCGGCCGAACGTATCCACGCGGGCAGTGACGGGTCGCGGTAGTCGGCGACCGCGGTGGCGCCCGCCGCCCGGCACCGGTCCTCGTCCTCGGCGCGGGCGCTCGCCACGACGTGTGCGCCGGCCGCCGCGGCCATGCGGACGAGCGCGTCGCCCACGTTGCCGGCCGCGCCGGCGACGTACACCGTCTCCCCGGGCCGCAGCCCGGCGTGGCGAAAGAGCGCCAGGTGAGCCGTTGCGGCCGGGTGCAGCACGGCCACCGCCTCCACCGCGCCGACGCCCGCCGGCAGCGGGTACAGGCG
>DASQPY010000703.1:0-15019 GCA_035643735.1 Actinoallomurus sp.
CCGCCGTCGAGGTGGTTGATCTCTCCGGCCTCCTGGTGGGAGGGGTCGGCGTAGTAGGGAATGCCGGCCTCCTGGATGCGGGCGAAGATCGCGTCGAACTCCTCCTCCGACACCAGGAACGCATAGTGCTGGGATACGACCTGGCCCGGACCGGCGTCCATGAAGTCCAGCGTGACGCCGTTCGCGGTCTCGACCGGCAGGAACGGCCCGAACGGGGGGCCGACCTCCAGCCCCAGGATGCCGGCCACGAACTCCGCGGCGGCCGCCTTGTCGCGCGCCGCGACGATGGTGTGGTTCAGCTGGATCGACATCGCATGCTCCCCCTTGGCACGGTGCTGTCTCCTCCCAGGTTGTACCCAGGCGTGCGCCCCGCTCCCGGCCACGGGCAGGATGTCGAGGGTGCGCATACGGCCGATCTCCCCCGCCCTGCTGGTCGAGGAGGTCGCCGACCGCATCGTGTCGGCCGCCGGGACGGAGCGGCTGCGGGTGGTCATCGACGGCGCGCCGCCGGCCCGGCCGGGGGACCTGGCCGACGCCCTGACCGGTCCGCTGCGGCTGCGCGGCCGCGAGGTCGTACGCGTCTCGGCCGGGGACTTCCTGCGGCCCGCGTCGCTGCGCTTCGAGCACGGCCGTACGGACCCGGACGTGTTCTACGACGAGTGGCTGGACTCAGCGGCGCTGGAGCGTGAGGTCCTCGGGCCGCTCGGACCGGGCGGCTCGGGCCGGGTGCTGCCCGCCCTGTGGGACAGCGTGACCGACCGGGCCGTACGGGCTCCGTACGTCACGCTGCCGCCCGGCGGTGTGCTGCTCCTGGACGGCGCCCTTCTGCTCGGCCGCGGCCTGCCGTTCGACCTTTCGGTGCACTTGTGGCTGTCGCCGGGCGCGCTCGCCCGCAACACCCCGGCCGAGGACCGCTGGACACTTCCCGCGTACGCGCGCCACGACGAGGATCGGGTCGCGGACCTCGTCGTACGCGTCGACCACCCGGACCGTCCGGCACTCGTCGAATGACGTGCTGGACCGCATCCTCTTCGCGGACAGAAGTCTGTCCCCGTAAGGTCCGCTGTTCCACGGGCACAGAAATGGGCAATGATGAACACGCCCCGACTTCCCCCATATGCCCTGCGGAGCCGACGTGTCCGAGTCGTTGACCTACGTCGACGCGCTGAAAATCCTTGGCGATCGCCAGAGCCGGCTCATCGGCCTCCTCGACGGCGTGATGTCGGCGGGGCTGGCCACGTGGGCCGCGACGGCCTGGACCATGGGCGCCGACCCGTCGGCCCCCATGAACCTCTTCGACCTCAAGGACGAGGTGGTCAGGTTCGGGCACGAGTCGGTACGCCGGGTCTCCGAGCGCCGCAACGGGCTGTCCCGCTACGACCGCACGCAGCGGCTCGCAGCCGCCCACGCGGTGCTCGTCGTGTCCTCCTACTTCGAGACCCTGGACCGTACGCCCCTGCCGCTCACGCCCGAACGCCTCGCCCCGACGGCGGGTGAGCGGCTCACGCACGGCGGCAGCCCGCCGAAGGGGTACGTCGACCTGATCGACGGTCTGCTGAGCGACCGGCTGCCGATGCCCGAGCCGCACGTGCCCTACGCACGTACGCGCGAGGCGATCGAGGCGGTCTATGAGCTCATGTCCCGCCGCCTCGCGACGCTGATCCGCGCCGCCCCGGCGTGGGAGTCCCTCGCCGGGCGCGAGCGCACCCGCGCGCTCGACACGGTCCGCAAGATGCCGCCGCAGGCGCTCAGCACGTACGACGACGCGTTCCGCCGGCTCGCCACCGACAACCGCGAGTTCGAGGTCTGGGCCAGCTTCACCGAGGCGGCCGGGCTGAGCGCCGGGCTGTCGGAGGTGGGGCGGCTGCTGGGCGAGATGGCCGCGGAACGTCCGGGCGACCGGCCGCGTAGCCACCTGATCCGCACGTACCGTGCCGCGCTCTCCGACCCCGTCGTGGCCACCGGGCACGCGCCGGAATGGGTCGCGCTGCCCACGCTCGGCGAGGCGTATGTCAGCCCGCGCTGCAAGGCGGCCGAGGTACGCCCCGGTGACGCGCCGTCCGGGCAGGAGTGGTGGGACGCCCACGAGCCGATCCCGTACGTCGAGACGTTCCTGGCCGGGTTTCTCACGCTGCCGCGTGCCGTGCAGGCGCCGCTGGTGGTGCTCGGCGAGCCGGGGTCGGGCAAGTCCAAGCTGACCGAGGTCCTCGCCGCGCGCCTGCCGGACCAGGACTTCCTGCCGATCCGGGTCGAGCTGCGCGACGTCGAGGCCGAGTCGCTGATCCAGGAGCAGATCGAGCAGGCGATCTTCCGTCAGGCGGGCGAGCGTGCGGCCTTCCACGACCTGCTCGACGCGGCCCCCGGCGCCGTGCCGGTGGTGATGCTGGACGGTTTCGACGAGCTGCTGCAGGCCGCCGGTGTGAACCGCTACGACTACCTTGAGCAGGTACGCGACTTCCAGCGCCGCCAGCTCGCGCTCGGCCGTCCGGTCATCGCCATCGTGACCAGCCGTACGGTCGTGGCCGACCGGGTGCGTTACCCGGCGGGCAGCATCGCGCTTCAGCTTCAGCCCTTCAGCGACGGCCAGGTGCGTCAGTGGCTGGACGTCTGGCGGCGCCACAACGCCGACATTCTCAAGAGCCGCGGGCTCAGCCCGCTGACCGCCGAGGCCGCGCTGTCCCACCGGGAGCTGGCCCGCCAGCCCCTGCTCCTCCTCATGCTCGCGATCTTCGACGCCACCGAGAACGCCCTGCTCAACGGCGACGCCAGCCTCGGGCAGGCCGAGCTGTACGAAGCGCTGCTGATGGACTTCGCGTTGCGCGAGATCCGCAAGTACCCCGGCAACCAGTCGCTGTCGCTGAGTGCGCAGCGCAAGCTCGCCGAGACCGAGCTGGACCAGCTGGCGGCGGTGGCCCTCGCGATGTTCGCCCGCGGCCGGCAGAGCGTCGGCGACGGGGAGCTGGACCGCGACCTCGCACTCCTGCGGCCCGAGCCGAGCGGCGCCGAGCCGGACGCCGACGAGGCCGCGCTCAGCCTCGCGCAGCGGGCCATCGGCCGGTTCTTCTTCATCCACCGCTCCGAGGCGCACGCGCGCGGCCACCGGACCCGCACGTACGAGTTCCTGCACACGACGTTCGGAGAGTTCCTGGTCGCGTGGCTGACCAACCGTGCGGTGGCCGACCTGGTGGCCGTGCACGACCTGGTCCGCAGCCGGTCCACCGCCGGCGGGCGGCTCGACGACGGGTTCCTGCATGCGATCCTGTCGTTCGCCTGCGTCGCCGAACGCGTGCCCGTCGTCGACTTCCTCGCGGCGATCTTCGGTGGACTGCCCGACGAGACGCGCGAGAGCTACCGCGAGCTGCTGCTGGAGATCCTCGACGGCGCCCTGTATCCCCATCCGAGCCGGTCCTACCCGGCGTACGAGCCGGCGCGGCACCCGCTCACCCGGCGCCTGGCCGCCTACTCGGCCAACCTCACGGTGCTGCTCGTCCTGCTGTCCGGCAAGGGCGGGATCGACGTCCGCACGATGTTCCGCGGCACGGGCGCCGCCGTCGAGCGCTGGATCGAGCACAGCCATCTGTGGAAGGCCCAGCTGACGGCTTCGGAGTGGAACGGCCTGGTCAACACCCTGCGCGTACGCGCGAGCAGGGACGAGGCGACCGTCGAGGTCACGCTGACGCGCGAGGACGGCTCGCCGGCCCGCCTGCTGGACGCCTTCGTCATCTCGCCGCACACCGCCCGGCTGGAGCTCACCGACTATGACGTGCTCCTCTCCCACGACCCGGTGGAGTCCTTCGACCTGAGCACCCCGGCCGGCACCGAGCTCGGGCTCTCGATCCGTGAGATGGCGTTCCTGCCCAACTGGCGCCTGGGGATGCTGCTGCTCCAGGCCGTCCCTTACCTCCGGGTGATGGGCGACCAGGTCCGCTGGCGTCAGGGCGAGGACGGCGCGGTGCTTCCCGCGTACCTCCTCTCGCTGCTCGACTACGGCAGGGACACGCCCGCGTGGGAGCGGGCCCGGCACTACGCTCCGTGCCTCGAGGCGCTGGAGGCCTTCCCCGGCCTGGAAAAGCAGGTCCTGCTACGGCTGCGCGACGACGCACGCACGCTCCCCGTCGCGACGACCGTCGACCTCCTGCGCGAGGCGAGCAGCGTTCCGCCGTCGGAGGCCTACATCGACGTCGTGAACGACCTGTGGGCCAGGAACTCCGGCAAGACCACCCCCGGCATCGGCGGCCGGGGAATGCTCATCGCGCTGGTCCGGTCGCTGCGCCAGAAGTGGCCGGACGCCGACCTGGACCGCATTACGGCCGCCCTGCGCACGGCCGCGTACGGCAAACGCCGCCCACCGGATGCCTAGGGCGTAGCCGGGGGCGACTCCCAGAAGACGCAGGACGCCCCCGGCCGACATGCGCGCGCGGATCCTCATCGCCGCGCTGATCATGTTCGTCGCCGGGCTCATCTCCCCCGTCCTGCTCGGCAAAAGAGGCGAGGACCTCTGGTCGGTGGCCGCCGTCCGGCTTGCCATGGCCGTCCTCATGACCGCCGTGGCACGCGGTTACGTCACATCACGCACAAGCGCACCCCGGAAACCGCGGAGACCGTGGCGGCCTAGGCCTGGCCCTGGGCCTGGCGGAGAGCGCGCTGGGTGAGTTTGATGCCGAGGCCCAGGGCGAGCTGGAGCAGCAGGCCCGCTCCGCAGGCGGCGGCGACGGTCATCGCGATGGGTTCGACGAGGGTGAGCAGTACGCGTATCGCCTCGGCCAGGTCACCGGGCGCGGTCAGCGGCGGGATGCCAATGATGATCGTCATGACGACCTCCCTGGCGCCGTACCCGTCACGCGTCAGAGCCGCGCATGCCGGGTGCGACGGGTCGATGCCGGTCACGTGACCGGCAGGGATGGCTGCTGTCGGGACTCAACCCGTCTCACCTCCTCACGACATGCGGAACGCCTCGGAACGAGGCGGCAATTTCAGTGAAACCGCAGTTCAGTGCCTTGTCAAACGATTGCGTGAATGGGGGGCTGTGGCTGCGGTGCCCCGGGTACGGCACTTGCCATGTCCGCTGGCTACGGCGGGAGCCTGTCCACGTTGCGGCGCTCTCCGATGCGGCGCGCGATGGCTCGCGGGTCCATATTCCGCCGCCTCGACTGGGTGCTGCTCAGCGCCGTTCTCGGGCTGACCTGGCTCGGCACGCTGCTCGTCTGGTCGGCCACCCGGCCGGGGCTGCTGCAGGCCGGGCGCGACCCGGAGAGCTACCTCAAGAAGCATCTGCTGACCGTGGCGGTCGGCGTGACCCTCGCGCTCGCGGTGTCGATGCTGGACTACCGGCTGGTCCGCGCGTACGCGCCCATGGTGTACGCGGCGTCCTGCATAGGTCTGGTCGCGGTGCTCACGCCGCTCGGCTCGACGATCAAGGGGCATCATTCCTGGATCGAGGTGGGCGGCGGCTTCCAGCTGCAGCCGGCGGAGTTCGGCAAGGTCGGGCTGGTGATGGTGCTCGCGGTGCTGCTCGGTGAGCCGCGTGAGGGCCATACCGAGCCGAGCACCGGCGACCTGCTCGCGGCGCTGACGCTGGCAGGTGTCGTCGTGGCCCTGGTCGTCATGCAGCCGGACCTGGGCACCACGATGGTGCTGGGCGTGCTGATCCTGTCCATGGTTGCGGTGTCGGGGGTCTCCAAGCGCTGGCTGATCTCACTCGTCGGCGCGGGTGCGGCCGCGGCGGCCGCGGGCTGGCAGTTGCGCGTGCTCAAGCCGTACCAGGTCGACCGGTTCATCGCCTTCGCCTATCCGGCCGCCGACCCGAAGGGCGTCGGCTACAACGCCGCGCAGGCCCGCATCGCGGTCGGCTCGGGCGGCGTGTTCGGGCGCGGGCTGTTCCGCGGACCGCAGACCGCCGGCCACTTCGTCCCCGAACAGCACACCGACTTCATCTTCACCGTGGCCGGAGAGGAGCTCGGCTTCGTCGGCTCAGTGCTGATCGTCGCCCTGCTCGGGATCGCGCTGTGGCGCGGCCTGCGGATCGCGATCAACTGCGAGAACAGCTTCGGCGTGCTGCTGGCCGCGGGCGTGGTCTGCTGGCTGGGCTTCCAGGCGTTCGAGAACATCGGCATGTGCCTGGGCCTCATGCCGATCACCGGCGTACCCCTGCCCTACCTGTCGTACGGCGGGTCGGCGACGCTCGCCAACATGGTCGCCCTGGGCCTGCTCCAGGCCGTCCACATCCGCCAGCGGACGTTCCCCTGACCTTTGACGCGGCACGCCGGCTGGGCGCAGGGGCGGCGTAAGCGCAGATCATCGCACCGCCTACGTTGGGACGCGCTCGGATCTCTCCCTCGGAGGTTCCTCTGTGACCCTGCACACCGCGCCATCCACATCCGCGGACACGGGGCATCCCCGGCGAACCGCGATCCTGGTGCTGATGTCGGCCTGTGTGACGATGGCGGTCGCCCTGGTCGCCGCGATCAACCTGGCGATCCCGAAGCTCTCGGCGAGCGACCTGCATCCGTCCTCATCCGAGCTGCTGTGGATCGTGGACGCGTACGTCCTCGTCTTCGCCTGCCTGCTGATCCCGGCGGGGGCGTTCGGTGACCGGCACGGACGCAAGGGCGCGCTGCTCGGCGGCCTCGGCCTGTTCGCGGCCGGCTGCCTGCTCACCGCGCTGGCCCCCGGCGTGGGCGTGCTCATCGCGGGCCGGGTCGTCACCGGCGTCGGCGCGGCGCTCATCATGCCCGCGACGCTGTCCCTGACGGTCCAGGCGTTCCCCGCCGCCCAGCGGCCCCACGCGATCGCCACCTGGACGGCGGCCACGGGCCTCGCGGGCATCTTCGGCAACATCCGCGGCGGCCTGATCCTGGAGTACCTCCCCTGGGAAGGGCTGTTCTGGGTGATGGTGCCGATCATGATCGTCCTGCTGGCGGCGTCCGCGTGGCTCGCGCCGCGCTCCGACCGGCACGACGCCGACCTGGACCTCACCGGATCGGCGCTGCTGACCCTCGCGTTCGCCACGCTGCTCTACGGGATCATCGAGGGGCCCGAGCAGGGCTGGTCCGCCGGGCGGGTACTCGGTGGGTTCGCCGCCTCGGTCGTCGTGTTCGCGGTCTTCACGGTGCGCGCCCTGCGGGTGCGTCATCCGCTGATCGATCCCCGCGTCTTCGCCCTGCCGCGGCTGCGGGCAGGTGTCCTCGGCATCGGCATCGCGTTCTTCGGGCTGTTCGCGTTGTTCTTCGTGAACGCGCAGTTCCTGCAGTACGTCATGGGTCTGTCCCCGGCGCTCACGGGCGTCGCCATCGGCCCGCTGGCGATCGGCATCACGGTCATGTCGCGCCGCAGCGTCGCGCTGGCCGCACGGTTCGGCGGCCGCCCGGTGGTCGTCGCCGGCCTGCTGGTCATCGCGGGCGGCCTCGGGCTGCTCTCGCTCGCCGGCCCCGGCACCCCGTATCTCCTGTACGCCGTGTACCTCGTGGTCATGTCGGTGGGCATGGGGCTGTGCGTGCCCCCGCTGTCGACCGCCGTCATCGGCGCCCTTCCCCATGGGCAGGCGGGCCTGGGCTCCGGGCTGAACAGCGCGTCGCGAGAGATCGGCAGCGCGCTCGGCGTGGCCGTGCTGGGCACCATCCTGACCGCGCGGTTCACCGCGGGTACCGGCGCGCACTCGGCAGGTGCGGCACTGGCGGCGGCGGGCCCCGGCGGCCACGTCCACGCCGTGGCGGCCTTCGCCGGCGCGGTCTCCGTCGGCTACCGCGTGGTCGCGCTCGTCGTCCTTGTCGCGGCCCTCTTTGTCGGGATCTGGTTCCGTTCCGAAAAGAGGTGATCCATACACGATATATCTTGTCGAGCCGAACCTGCCGGGCGTCGCCGACGTCGCCGGCGAGGCGCGCACCGTCCAGGCCGTGCGCTCCCGCCTCATACGCGAACGCGGCCGGCCGCGCCGCTCGGTGATCAGCAAGCCGTTCTGGACGCCCGGGAAAAAGGGTATGGAGTAGTTTCGGGGCCATCACCCGACCGGGAGGTCTGATGTCAGCCGGTGACCGCACGCGTCGGTCGCCGTTGGTATGCCTTCTGGTCGCGCTGGTCGTCGCGCTCGGCCTGAGCGGTGCCGCCCAGGCCGGGGCCGCCGCCGGTCATGGTCATCCGGTGGTGGCCACCGCGGCCGGTGGGCAGGGGCCCCAGGCCATCCTCGATCTCCACTCCCAGCCCCGGCCGGGCGAACACCGGCAGACCGGCAAGGCAGCGGGACTCCTGTCCGCCCTGGTCATCGTCCTGCTGGCCGGTCGCCACCGGCTCTCGTCCCCGGCACGCGGCCTACCTCCGTCCTCCGGACGCCCTGCCTGCGGCAGCCGCGCGCCGCCCGCGTTCGCACCGGCATAGGCGGACGGCCTCGGGAGGGCCGCCCGTCGATGGCGGCGTCCCGGTATCCCGGTCTCCGGAGGGGACCCTCACCATCCCGGGTGGCCACGCCGCCCGGCGATTTCCCGTGGAGATGACTCCATGACCGTTCTGTTCACCAGCGTTGTGATCATCGCCGCCTGCGGTGTCGTGCTGCTCGCCTGGATGTTCCGGCGGGACGACTCCCGGCTGGGGATGGCCGCACTGGGCGTGCTGATCGCCGCCAACGTGCTCGCGATGGTCCACGCGGCGCTGGACGCCTGACGCACGTACCGCACCGCCCCTCACCCCCGGGGTACGGCCGTGACCTGCGGCTTACTCTGGGGGTGAGGGGCCAATCGCTGCGTTCGCGTCACTGCCCCGGCCCCGGCACCTACGCGGACCTGATCGGGGGAAAGGAACATGACTTCACCGGATGAGAAGCAGCGTCAGCTGGACGTCCATCGGGTCGATCCCCGCGAGGACGTGCTCACCACGGACCAGGGGATCCCTGTCGATGACACCGACAACTCTCTCCGGGTGGGCGAGCGCGGGCCGACGCTGATGGAGGACTTCCACTTCCGCGAAAAGATCACTCACTTCGACCACGAGCGCATCCCGGAGCGTGTCGTACACGCGCGCGGCGCCGGGGCGTACGGGCACTTCCAGGCCTACGAGTCGCTCGGGGACTACACGAGCGCGGAGTTCCTGCGGGACCCGTCGGTGAGCACACCGGTGTTCGTGCGCTTCTCGACGGTCGCGGGGTCCCGCGGCTCGGCCGACACCGTACGGGACGTACGCGGCTTCGCCACCAGGTTCTATACGAAACAGGGCAACTTCGACCTCGTGGGCAACAACATCCCGGTGTTCTTCATCCAGGACGGGATCAAGTTCCCGGATTTCGTCCATGCCGTGAAGCCCGAACCGCACAACGAGATCCCGCAGGCGTCCTCGGCCCATGACACGCTGTGGGACTTCGTGCAGCTCCAGCCCGAGACCATGCACATGATGATGTGGCTGATGTCGGACCGCGCGCTGCCGCGCAGCTTCCGGATGATGCAGGGATTCGGAGTGCACACGTTCCGGCTCGTCAACGACGCCGGAGTGGGCACGTTCGTGAAGTTCCACTGGAAGCCGCGGCTCGGCACGCACTCACTGGTGTGGGACGAGACGCAGAAGGTGGCCGGCAAGGACCCGGACTTCAACCGCCGTGACCTGTGGGAGGCGATCGAGGCCGGCCAGTATCCGGAGTGGGAGCTGGGCCTGCAGCTCGTGCCCGAGGCCGACCAGGACCGGTTCGACTTCGACCTGCTCGACGCCACCAAGATCATCCCGGAGGAGCAGGTCCCGGTGCTGCCGGTCGGCCGCATGGTCCTGGATCGCAACCCGGACAACTTCTTCGCCGAGGTCGAGCAGGTGGCGTTCCACCTGGGCAACAGCGTGCCGGGCATCGACTTCACCGACGATCCGCTGCTGCAGGCACGGCTGTTCTCCTATCTGGACACGCAGCTCATCAGGCTCGGCGGGCCCAACTTCCCGCAGCTGCCGGTGAACCGGCCGATCGCGCCGGTGCGCAACCACCAGGTCGACGGCTACCACCAGACCGAGATCACCACGTCCCGCGCGACGTACCACCCGAACTCGGTGGGCGGCGGCTGCCCGGCCCTCACCGACGCGGGCGCGTACGTCCACTATCCGGAGCACGTCGCCGGCGACAAGATCCGCAAGCGCGCCGGCAGCTTCGCCGACCACTACTCCCAGGCCACGCTGTTCTGGAACAGCATGAGCGACTGGGAGAAGGAGCACATCGTCGCGGCGTTCCGGTTCGAGCTGGGCAAGGTCGAGCACCGTCACGTACGCGAGGGCGTGGTGGCCAACCTCAACCACGTCGACCACGACCTGGCCGTCATGGTCGCCGAGGGCGTCGGCGTCGAACCGCCGGACAGGGCGGTAGGCGAGAACCACGGCCGCAGGTCACCCGCTCTGAGCCAGGCGAACACCACGCACAGCCCCGCCACCCGCAAGATCGCGATTCTGGTCGCCGACGGCGTGGACGCCGACGACGTGGAGATGGCGTGGGCCGGCCTGTGCGACCTGGCGGCGAACCCGGAGATCCTGGCCGCGAGGGACGGCACCGTACGGGCCTCCGACGGGGCGTCGGTGAAGGTCACCCGGGCCCTGCCGACGGTCGACTCCGTGCTGTACGACGCGGTCCTGGTACCCGGCGGGATGGACTCCATCCGCACCCTGTCCCATGACGGGCAGGCGGTGTACTTCGTCACCGAGGCGTTCAAGCACTACAAGGCGGTCGGCGCGCTGGGCGACGGGGTCGAGCTGCTCGTGACGGCCCGGGTGCCGTGCGAGAACCGGCACGGCCACCACGAGGGCGTCGTGATCGGTGAACGGACGGACGGGGTCTTCATCAAGGAGTTCGCCGACGCGGTGGCGACCCACCGCCACTACGAACGCGAGGTGACGGCCGTACCGGCATGAGGGGGCGGCCCCGACCCTTGGCGGGTCGGGGCCGGCTCTCGTCGCATGAGGTCGCCTACCTCTTCGGCATCATCACCGTGTCGATGATGTACACGGTGGCGTTGGCGGTCTGGACGTTGCCGCAGACCACGTTGGAGTCGTTGACCTTGTAGGACTCACCCGAGCCGCTGGTCGTGACCATGCCGCCCTGGAGGGTCTTGAAGCTGCCGCTGCCCAGGGCGTCGGGAGCGACCTTCTGGCCGACGACGTGGTAGGTGAGGATGCTCGAGAGCGTCTTCTTGTCGGCGAGCATCTTGTTGAGGGTCTTCTTCGGGATCTTGGCGAACGCGTCGTTGTCCGGCGCGAACACCGTGATGTTCTGCGCGGAGTTGAGCGTGTCCACCAGGCCGGCCTTCTTGACCGCGGTGACCAGCGTGGACAGGATAAAGCCCACCAGGCCAGGCACCAAACGCCTTCTCGCCACAATTCCAATCACTAGCGCGAGAACCGTGATGCCGGCGCTCAGACCGACCAGAAGAGCGAGTTTGTCATTAGTTCCGAAATGACGGATCGCAAGCTCTTTGAGCCACTCCGGAGTCAGTGTGATCGCGGCCGCACCCACCGCGATCACCGGCGATGCCTGCGCGCCTCCGGCGAAGGCCGCGAACGGCTCGGCGATTCCCAGCGCGACGCCCCCGGCGAGAACGCCGGCGACAGCACCTGCCGGATGACCGATCCACTTCGCTTTCACACCGGTTATTCGGGAGCGGGGGCGGCGAGGTTTGGTCGAGATCCACTATTTTTTGCCGCGTGGCCGAAACAGCGTCTGAACTGGTCGGTCAGACCTCGATGACCTGGAGGCTGCCGATGCCCCGAAGGTGGCAGCGCGACCCGCTGAGCGTGATCGGGACCGTGTCGAGACGCATGTCGGCCACCCGCGCGGCGTAGCTCGGCGCGAGGCCCCCGAGCGGAATCGGGATCGTCCAGGGCTCGATCGGTCCGGGCGCCTGCGCGCCGGGATTGTCGAGCGCCATGAGCCACTGCCCCTCGACGAGCGCGATCGTGAACTCCGCCGTACGCGCGACCACGCATGCGTGCCCGCCGAGCGGTGTCACGCCCTCGTACGCTCCGTCGAGGCCAAGGTGGTGCACCCGCCAGGTGCCGTCATCCGCGGACTCGGCGCACACCGAGACGCCGGTCGGGCCGACCGCGGCGCTGTGAGCGCGGCCGGGTACGAGGCTGCTCCATCTCCGGTCGCCGGTGACCAGGCCGATCGCGTGGACGCCGGTGTCGCGGGCCGCAGAGGCGTACTCATGGTCGTGCTCGCCGCGGTCGGTACGGTCGAAGGAGGCCAGGTCGATCGCGATGAGCGCGTCGCCGGCCCGGCCCGCCAGGACGTACCCGCCCGTGTCGGCCGACCATCGGGCCGCGCCGGTGGCGGCGTTCCGGCCCACCCACGTCTGCGCCGGTCCCGGCCGGCCGTAGTCGGGTGAGGTCGCGCCGACGACGGTGTCGCCGCTCGCGTCGAGCAGCCACTCGTCGCTGCTCCAGCGGTAGCGCTCCTCGCCCCAGATCCGGTACGTGATGCCCTGGCGCCGGCCCTGGCGGTACAGCCACGAGCACAGGTAGCCGTGGTCGTCCAGGGCCCGGACGGCGACGCGGAGCTTGCTACCGATGTCGTACGCGACGATGTCGTACGGATCATCGTCGGGCAGCTCGTCGACCGCGCGTACGCTGCCGTCCCGGCGCACCCGCATGACCTGCAAGGACGTGTCGTGCTCGTACACGGGGAAGACGATGTCCCCGCCGGGGGTCGTACTGATCTCCCCTGGCTCGATCTCCCGGCCGCTGGCCTTGCGACTCAGCCGGAAGCGTTCGCCGGCGCCGTCGATCGCCTGCAGAATCGGCGCCTCGCCCACCTCCTGACCGCTGGCGCCGCCCGTCAGCAGAATCAGGTCATCACTCACCACGGGAGCCGCCGACCAGCCGCACTTGGACTCGATCACCGGGTAACGCGGTCCGTTACCGAACACCACACGATTATGTCTCCGCGACGGAGATCCTGGTACGGCGCCCTCTCGCCGGGTCGCAGGGCCTGTCTCGAAGCCCCTCTCGAAGCCCCGCCGTCCTCCTGCGCGACGCCCAGACGACACATGGCCCAAACGCCGCGTACGTGGCAGGGCAGGGCAATACTCTTCCCTTGCCGATTGATGAACCTACGGGGCAGCATCCGCGTTCCAACTACCGGGCAAGGACAGATTAGGAACCGGTATTCAGAGGGGGCGGTATGGGCGGGCTCGACCGGCGCCAGGCGTTGCTCACCGTCGCTGCCGGTGCCGTCGGGCTCCTGGCCGGTGGCGGGCCCGTCGTCGTACGCGGATTGCAGCCCGACCCGGCCCGCAGGACCCTGAGGGCACGCCGCGCCGCCGCACACGGCCCTCCGCCGGACCCGGGGTACGCGCACGGCCCGATGCAGGCGCTACAGCGCCCGGCGCACGGCCTGAAGGACATGTCGCCGCCCGCCCCGCCCACGGCGGTGGCTCTGACCGTCGATGACGGTCCGCATCCGACCTGGACGCCGAAAATGCTGGACCTGCTGGCGGAGTTTCACGTGAAGGCGACGTTCTCACTGATCGGGCAGCAGGTCGTCGAGTATCCGCAGTTGGTCAGGCGCATCGTGACCGACGGCCACCAGGTGTCCGACCACACGATGACCCACCCGCTGAACCTGCCGCAGCTGTCCGCGGCCAAAATGAAGGTCGAGATCGGCGACGCCCACGACCGGATCGCTCAGCTGACCGGCGTGGCACCGAAGTTCTTCCGTTCCCCCGGCGGTGCCTGGTCGAACCAGGTCCTCGACACGGCCGCCGAACGGGGCATGATCTCCATCGACTGGGCCGTCGACCCGCGCGACTGGGCGCGCCCGGGCACCAGCCGGATCGCCAGCGCCCTTCTCGGCTCCAAGCCGGGCGACATCCTGCTCTGCCACGACGGCGGCGGCGACCGCTCCGAGACGATCGAGGCCCTGCGGAACGTCATCCCGACCCTGCAGAAGCGCGGCCTCACGTTCGTCGCCCTCTGATCGTTCCCCGGGGGTTGGGGCCCTGGTGTGCGGCGGGTGTTTGGGGGTGGTGTGGCATCCGTGACATGAGAGTCGCTTGGGGCGATGACCCCCGGGGCGGCGGGAGCCGTGGAGATGGTGAGCTCAGAAGATCACACATGGGCGCAGGTGGATGACGTTGGGCGCGACGCGGCCACTCGGGTTCGTCGGACCCGGTCAGCTCGTGGCAGAGCGGCGGTAGGCCCCTCTGGGCCCGATGGTGTACGGCATTCGGGGTCGCGTCAGGGGTCTCCGCTGGTCTCCGTGGCGATGCCGAACGGTTTCCCGTCGCACAGGCTGGCTTCCGTCACCGGGGGCGGGACCGCGGTCTCGTCTCCTTCGATACGTGCGGCGTACCGGAGGAGGAGGCCGAGCGCGTTCCGCAACTCGGTCTGGTCCGCCGGCACGGTGTCGGCGAGCGAGGACGCGACCGCCCCGGAGTTGAACGCGGCCGAAGCGGGCCCTGCCGGCGAATCCACGACCGGGACCACCTCGACCTCGGCGGCCGGCCGGGGCGGAAAGATCGGT
The DNA here is from genome assembly GCA_035643735.1 of Actinoallomurus sp. Taxonomy (GTDB): domain Bacteria; phylum Actinomycetota; class Actinomycetes; order Streptosporangiales; family Streptosporangiaceae; genus Actinoallomurus. The sequence continues at coordinate 14,468 of DASQPY010000703.1, forward strand.
CCCATCGGCCTCGAACCGTCCCGCCGCCCAGATTCGGCCTCCTTCGCCTGATCCAGCGCGGCCGCCTCCCGGCGCCGAGACGCGGCACGTTCCCAAGCCGCCCTCCGCCGCCCCGCCTCACCGCGCGCGACTTCACCTTCACCGGCAACCGCCCGCTCGTATCCACCCTTCGGCTCCACGCCACCAAGTCCCACCTCGTCTCGCACACCTTCGCCCTCACTGGCAACCGTCCGCTCGTACCCGCCCCGGGGCCCGGCGCGACGACGCCCGATCTCGTCCCGAGGATCCTCGCGGGGTCGGGACACGAGCGGTTCGCACGCCTCATCGCGCTCCGCGCCGCGGGCGCCGGTCACCTTCCGGCGCCTCCCGCCGTCCCGTCCTTCCGCACGTTCGGGCGGCGGCATCGTCCGGCCCGCCTCCTGTCGCTCCTCCACGCGGTCCCGGGCGCTCTCCCTGCGGCGCGCTCCGTCCCCGACACCCTCACCCTCATGAGAGACCACCCGCCCACGCCGCGTGGTGCGGCCACCGGTCATCTCACGTCCTGCCTCACCC
>DASQPY010000704.1:0-4474 GCA_035643735.1 Actinoallomurus sp.
GTACGACGACTACGTCGCCATCGCCGGAACACCCCAGTCCGTTGACGACCTCGAGGCCTATTTCCGCACGCCGACCTGGAACAGCTGGGCCGAGTTCAACACGGGCGTCACCGAGGACAGCTTCCTCGCCTATGCCCGTCAGCTGGCGGCCAACCACATCCCGGGTCACGCCATCCAGATCGACGATGGCTGGACGAGTAACTACGGGGACTACACCTTCGACAGCAGCAAGTTCCCCACCCCGAAGGAGATGTCGGCCGAGGTTCACAAACTCGGCTTCGACCTGGGGCTGTGGATGACGATGTGGATCAACAAGGGAACGAAGAACTTCGACTACGCCAAGGAACACGGCTACTTCTTCAAGTCCAAGTCCAACCCGGACGATGTGTGCCTGGTGCCGTGGTGGAACGGCGAGCAAGGTGCGGGAATCGTCGACTTGGCCAACCCGGAGGCCCGGGCCTGGTTCAGCGGCATCATGCACAACCTCATGTCGACCTACGACGTCGACGGCTTCAAGTTCGACACCCGGTTCTATGCCTCCTCATGCGCGCCCGACCCGGGGTACACGACCCGTGACTACCTCGAACTCGCGCACCAGTTCGCCGACGATTTCGACATGCAGGGACTCGGGCTCACGGCCGCCTGGACCGGAACCCAGCGCTATGGCTTCGCGATGCGGGACAACGACAAGGGCACCGACTGGCACTCCTACCAGGCGGCTCTCGCCCAGGTCCTCGCTCTCAGCACCGTCGGCTATCCCTTCGTGGAGACCGACATGATCGGGGGCTCGTCCGGTGCGCCTGAGAATCCCCCGACCAAGGAGGTCCTGGTCCGGTGGGCCCAGGCCGCTGCCCTCATGCCGCTCGAGTACGCCTCCACCTCACCGGCCAACCCGCGCTATGACAAGGAGACGATCGACCTGTACCGGGCGGCGATGACGCTCCACGAACGCCTGACCCCCTACATCCTCGAACAGGTGTCACGGGCCGTGAAGACCGGCGAGCCCATCATGAAGCCGATCTTCTTCGACTTCCCTGAGGACAAGGCCAGCTACACCCTCAGCAACGAATGGCTGCTCGGTGATTCGTTGCTGGCCGCACCGGTCGACAGCGACACGACCACGCGGGACGTCGACGTGCCGGCGGGACAGTGGTACGACGTGTCGCGCCACCGCGTGGTCCATGGCCCCACCACCCTGCGTGCCTATGGGGCGAACCTCGCCCAAGTGCCGATGTTCGTACGCCTCGGCACCCCCGACACGGGGATGCTCATGCGGGCTCTTCACACCGGCGCAAAGTAGGAACTCCTGATCGACTCTGGGGTCACGACATGACTTTGATACTGGTCGTGTGTCACGGCGATCTCGCCCCCGCACTCGTCGACACCGCTCGGATGATCGTGGGCGACGCCGGACGCGTGACACCGGTCCGATTCACCCCTGGCATGGGTCCGGACGATCTGACCGAGGCCGTGGAAGCGGCGCTGCGGCCGGAGGCCGACGGGCCTGTTCCGCTGATCCTCACCGACCTGGTCGGCGGCACGCCCGCCCGGATCGCGGCGACCCTTACCGCGGCCGGGCGGGCGGAGACCGTCACCGGCGTCAACCTCTCGATGCTGGTCGAGGTCCTCCTCTCCGACCAGGCGCAACCCGCCACGGAACTCGCCACCCTCGCCGTACGGGCCGGCAGTGACGGTGTCCAGGACCTCGGCCGGACCCTCCGCGATCAGGGAGTCCTGCCATGAGCGAGCGAAGCGAGTGAACCAATGAACACAGCGCCCGTGATCACACCTCCGACGAAGGAGGACTCATGAGCTTGTTCCAGGCCCTCTTGGGGGCCGTTATCGTCGGTCTCGCCTACTTGGCCAGGCGCATCGGCGGTGATCCGCAGCTGGAGCGGCCCATCATTCTCGGTCCGATCTTCGGCCTGATCCTCGGTGATCTGCACAGCGGCATCATCATCGGCGGCACCTTGGAACTCATCTTCATCGGCGCCGCGCCATTCGGCGGCACCGCGCCGCCCAACGTCGCGATCGCCACCGCCGTGGGTACCGCGTTCGCGGTGGAGAGCCACCAAGGCGTCCAAGCCGCCCTTCTGGCAGCGATCCCCGCCGCGGTCGTGGGCACCCTGTTCGAGCTGTTCGCCAAGACCGCCTGCTCGTTCTTGGTCCACCCGGCCGACGAGGCGGCCGAGACGGCGTCCGCACCCCGCATCATGGGGATCATCTGGATCGCCAACGCGATCCACTTCCTCGCCTACGCCGTCCCGACGTTCCTCGCGCTGTACTTCGGATCCGGCGCCGTCAACTCGATCAGCCACGCGCTGGACGGCGACGTCGGCAACGGTCTGAGCGCCGCCGCCGCGATCCTGCCCGCGGTCGGCTTCGGCATCCTCCTGTCGGCGCTCTACACCAAGAAGCTGTTTCCGATCTTCGTGGTCGGCTTTCTCCTTGCCGCCTACACCGATTTCACCGTCATCGGCATCGGCCTGCTCGCCACCGCCCTGGTGCTGGTGCTCCTGCCCCGTACCCGGTCCGCCGCGCAGATCCCCTAACCGAGAGGCAACGAGATGACTACCAGCGTGCCTGATCGGGAGACTGAGCAGGTCCCCGAGCCGGACGCCCGGCGGGACATCCGCCGACTGGCCCTCCGCTCCGTGCTGCTGCAGGGCGCGTTCAACTACGAACGGTTCCAGAACCTGGGCCTGTGGTGGACGCTGCGCCCGTTCCTCGACCGCATCTACCGCGACCGGGACGAGCGGGCCGCCGCGTACAAGCGGCACCTCGCCTACTTCAACACCCACCCCTGGATCGTCGGCCCGATCCTCGGTGTCATCGTCGGCATGGAGCGCCGCCGCGCCGAGGGTGCCGAAGGCCTCGACGACGAGGCGATCAACTCCGTCAAGGTCGGCATGATGGCGCCGCTGGCCGGCATCGGCGACTCCCTCCTGTTCGGAACGATCCGTCCGATCCTGGGCGGCGTCTGCGCGACACTGGCGGTGAGCGGCAACATCGCCGGGCCGATCATCTTCTTCGTCGCGCTGCTCGCCCTGCAGGCCGCCGCCCGCGTTTACGGCACCTCGCTGGGCTACCGGCAGGGCACCCGGTTCTTCGAACGGCTGGACCCGGAGGCGATCGACCGGGTCAAGGCCGGCGCCACCATGGTCGGCCTGGCGGTGACCGGAGCCCTGGTCGCCACACTCCTGACGGTCAGCACACCGCTCGCGTACCACAAGGGACACCAGACCCTCAAAGTCCAGGACTCGCTGGACCAGGTGCTGCCCGCCATGCTGCCGCTGGCCGCGACCCTGATCGTGTTCTGGTTGGTCCGCCGGCGCGTATCCGCGGTCGTCGTCCTGCTCGGCGTCACCGTGGTCGGTCTGGTCGGCGGCTACTTCGGGGTGCTGGGGTGACGAGCGACGCGCCACACGCCGCGGACTACCTCACCGAGCTGGCCGGCATCATCTCCTCTCGCAGCACCGAGTGCGCCGAGCAGATCGGCGCCGCCGCGCAGGCGATCGGTGAGTGCGTGGCGGCCGGCGGCATCCTCCACCTGTTCGGGTCCGGGCACTCCCGGCTGGTCGCCGTCGACGCGGCGGTCCGCGCGGCGACGATGACCAACGCCGAAGCGATCTGCCCGGACGAGTGGGTCGGCCGGGTGGAACGCGTCGAGGGCATCGGCGAGATCGTGCTGAAGCGTTCGGACATCCGGGCCGGCGAGGTGCTCATCGTCATCTCCAACTCCGGCCTCAACCCGCTGCCGATCGAGGTGGCGCGCGGCGGCGCCGTTCGGGGCGCCACCGTCATCGGAGTCGGGTCGGCGGCGCACTCGAAGGCCGGAACGAGCCGGCACAGCGGTGGCGAACGCCTCATGGAAGTCGTCGACGTCTTCCTGGACACCGGGGTACCGGCGGGCGACGCCCTGTTCCATCCGCCGGACACCCCGCCGGTCGGCCCGGCTTCCACGGTCGCCGCCTCGGCGCTGGTCCACGCGACCCTGGTCGAGGCGTCCCGGTGGCTGGTCGACCACGGGCACGAGCCACCGATCCGGCGCAGCCGCAACCTGCCGGGCGGTGAGGAGCACAACACCACGGTCGCCGCCCGTTACCTCGACCGGTTGCCGGAGCTGCGGTGGATGTGACGGCACAGCCGCCGGTACGAATTGGGCTGGGCAGCGCGACGGTCGCGCTGCCCGCCCGGGTGCCCATGGCCGGATACGGGGCTCGTACGGCTCCCAGCTCCGGAGTACTGCGGCCGTTGGAGGTCAACGTGATGGCCGCGGCGTACGACGACCGGCTGATCCTGCTCGTCACGCTGGACGCGATCGCGGTCGACCGGGGGTTCGTCCACCAGGTACGGCAGGCCGTCGCCACGTACGGCGTCGACGCCGACCACGTGCTCGTCGCGGCCTCCCACACCCACTCGGGGCCGGCCGGGCTGCGGGTGGGCGGCGCCGAACAGGCGGAACAGACCGACC
>DASQPY010000705.1:0-3917 GCA_035643735.1 Actinoallomurus sp.
CGCGTGCCCGGGCCGGTCCTGCCGCGGGGAGAGCAGTGACGCGATGGTGCCCTCGGCGACGGTGGACGTGACGTGGTCGCCGGTGTTGCGGCGGAACTTCGCGCCGATCTCGGATTCGCTCATTCGAGTAACGCCGCTTGATCAAATCTGGAGGCGTCCGCAGACCCCGGCCCGCCGGGGGCGTGGGGGGCGGAGCCCCTCACATCGGGGGTTCCGGGGGTCGCCCCCCGGGGGGACACGGCGGGCTTGCACCGGTGACGTAACATGAAATTTATATAGGTGGGTAATGCAACTAGACGGTAGGTGATCACCAGGCTACGGGCCGTACGGGATCAGGCGATGCACGTTGGAGGTGCTCATGTGTGGAATCTGCGGTTGGGTGTCGTTCGGGCGCGATCTGCGCGCGGAACAGACCGCCGTGGACTCGATGACCGAGACGATGGCCTGTCGCGGCCCGGATGACCGCGGCACCTGGCTGTCGGAACACGCGGCGCTCGGCCATCGCCGGTTGGCGATCATCGATCTGCCCGGCGGCCGTCAGCCGATGAGCGTGGGGACGCCGGACGGGCCGGTCGTGATGGTGTACTCCGGCGAGGCCTACAACTTCACCGAGCTGCGTAAGGAGCTCATCGGCCGCGGTCACCGCTTCCACACCGACTCCGACACCGAGGTGGTCCTGGAGGCCTACCTCGAATGGGGCGACGCGTTCGCCGAGCGGCTCAACGGCATGTACGCGTTCGCGATCTGGGACTCCCGCGAGAACAAGCTCGTCATGGTCCGGGACCGGATGGGCATCAAGCCGTTCTATTACTACGAGACCGCCGACGGTGTGCTGTTCGGCTCCGAGCCGAAGGCGATCCTGGCCAACCCGCTCGCGGAGCGGGGCGTGACCGTGGACGGCATCAGGGAGTTGTTCGCCTTCGTCAAGACACCGGGGCACGCGATCTGGGAGGGCATGCGCGAGGTCGAGCCGGGCACCATCGTCACCGTCGGCACGAACGGCCTGCGCACCACGCGGTACTGGACGCTGGAGACCCGCGAGCACACCGACGACCAGGACGCCTCGGTCGCCCACGTCCGGGAACTGCTCGAGGACATCGTGCGCCGCCAGCTCGTCTCTGACGTACCGCGGTGCACCCTGCTCTCCGGCGGCCTCGACTCCTCCGCGATGACGGCCATCGCCGCGCGGCAGCTCGCCGAGACCGGTGAGACGGTCCGCAGCTTCGCCGTCGACTTCGTCGGCCAGACCGAGAACTTCGTCCCCGACGACCTGCGCGGCACGCCGGACACCCCGTACGTCCACGACGTCGCGGCCCTGTCGCACACCGAGCACCAGGACATCGTGCTCGACTCCGACCAGCTCGCCGACCCGGACGTACGCTCCAAGGTCATCCGGGCCCGCGACATCCCGGCGGGCCTCGGCGACATGGACGCCTCGCTGTACCTGCTGTTCAAGGCCATCCGCGAGCACTCCACCGTGGCGCTGTCAGGTGAGTCGGCCGACGAGGTGTTCGGCGGTTACCAGCAGTTCTTCGACCCCAGGGCCCAGCGGGCCACCACGTTCCCCTGGCTGGTGCGCTTCGCCGACCACTTCGGCAAGGACGACGGCATCCTCACGCCCGACCTGACCGAGACTCTGGACCTGCCGCGCTACATCCAGAACGCCTACGACACCTCGGTGGCCAGGATCGAGCGCCTCGACGGTGAGAGCGACTTCGAATGGCGCATGCGCAAGGTGTGCTACCTGCATCTGACGCACTTCGTGCGCATCCTGCTCGACCGCAAGGACCGCGCCTCGATGGCGGTCGGCCTCGAGGTACGCGTGCCGTTCTGCGACCACCGCCTGGTGGAGTACGTCTACAACGCGCCCTGGTCGCTCAAGACCTATGACGACAGGGAGAAGTCGCTGCTGCGCGGGGCGGCGCGCGACGTGCTGCCGCAGTCGGTGGCGGACCGCGTCAAGTCCCCGTACCCGTCCACCCAGGACCCCAAGTACGCGGTAAAACTCCAGGACAACGCGCGGGAGTACCTGTCCACCCCGGGGCATCCGGTGTTCGACATCGTCAGCCGCGACTGGCTCGCCGGTGCGGTCGAGATCGACACGCCCCAGATCACGCAGGCGTCGCGCCATGGTCTCGAACGCACCCTTGACCTGGCCCTGTGGCTGGACATGTACAAACCCACGCTGAAACTATCCTGAGCATGACTGCGAGGGCGGTGGGTGCCGACGAGGCGCTGGAGATCGTGATCGGGATGCACCGTCTCATGCGCCGTCTTCGCCGGGCCGGTCATACCGGCGCGGTGCACCCGACCCAGCTCATCGTCCTCGCGCTGCTCATGCAGTACGGCCCGCTGCGCGTGGGCGAGCTCGCCCGGCGCGTGCCCTGCTCGCAGCCGACCGCCACCACCGCGGTGGCGGGCCTGCTGAGGGCCGGGTTCGTCGACCGCGAGCCGGATCCCACGGACGGCCGCGCGATCCGCGTGGCCGCCACCGACGCGGGCCGCGCCATCCTGCAGTCCTTCGCGCACAGCGAGGCCGAGGTCCTCGCCGCCCTGATGTCGACGATCCCGGAGGACGACGCACGCCTCCTCCTCACGGCGGCACCCGTACTCAGCTCCCTCGCCGACCTGCCCGCACCGCCGAGCCTCGATCCCGTACCGGACGACGACGACTCACCACTCCCCCAGGCGTGAGCGGCCCCGGCCGGCGGGGAACGTCAGGGCTTGCGGGCCACGGCGGCGTAGCCGAGTGATTCCTGCGGGCGCTCGAGAGGCGTGTCGGCGTCGGGGCGCCATTGGGGCAGCCACACCAGTCCGGGCTCGACGAGTGGCAGGCCGGTCAGCATGGCACTTATCTGCCCGTGGGTACGGGCGTGCGCGGAGGCGGTGGCCTTGCGGTAGACGCCGACCGCGTCCTGTACCTGCGTGTAGTGGTCGGCGGACACGTGGGAGACGACCAGCCGGCTGCCGGACGGGAAGGGCGCGAGGAGACGGTCGATGATGCCGCGGGGATCTTCGTCGTCGCGGATGAAGTGGAGGATGGCCACCAGGAGAACCGCGACGGGCTGATCCAGGTCCAGGGTCTGGCGGAGCTGGTCGTCGGCAAGAATCCGGTCGGGCTCGCGCAGGTCGTGCCGGATGATGACCGCCTGGTCGACGCCTTGGAGCATCTCCCTGCCATGGGCGATCACGACCGGGTCGTTGTCGACATAGACGACGCGGCTCTCGGGCCTGACAGCCCTGGCGATCTCGTGGACCGGACCCATGGTCGGAAGTCCGGCTCCGATGTCGATGAACTGGCCGATGCCGGCCTCGGCGGCGAGATGGCGGACCGCACGGCCGATGAAGGCGCGGTTCTGGCGTGCGGCGCCTCGGACGAGTCCGGCCGGCATCGAGGCGATGACCTTCTCGGCGGCCTCACGGTCGGCCGGATAGTGGTCCTTACCGCCGAGGAAGTAGTCATACATCCGGGCGGGGCTGGGGACGTCGGGCCGGAATACCTTCAACGGGTCGCCGCTGCTCACGGGGACTCCCTTAACAGGACGCGGGAAGATGAGTCCGATTGTGTCATCGTGCCGCGTCCTCGGGGGACGGTAACAGCGCCCAGACCCATTTCCCCGGCCGGTGGCGCCGGCGCACCCAATCCCATCGGCGGCTGTAGGCGGCCACCAGTTGCAGGCCCCGGCCGGTCTCGCCGGCCAGGTCGACCTCGGTGAGCATCGGCGGCCGGTCACTCGGATCGGCGAACCTGGCGGGGTCTCCCCGCGTCCGGCGGGCGTGTCAGGGGGCGAGGGTGAGCCAGTCGGCGAAGCCGCTCGGGTCGTGCCGGCCGAGTGCGCCGTGTTCGAAGAGGCCGTAACCGGTCGCGCCCTCGCAGGTGGCGCGTCCGACGTGGTCGACCATGCCGAACATCATCC
>DASQPY010000706.1:0-3677 GCA_035643735.1 Actinoallomurus sp.
GGTGACGCCGTCGAGGTGGTGCCCGACGCCTTCGCCCGTGTGCCCGCGGACGCCCTGCCTGTCGTCACCACGACGTGGACGCTGTCGCGCTTCCCGCTCGAGAGCCGCCTGCGCTTCCTGCACCGCCTCGACGAAGCGGCGGCCGGCCGGGCGGCGGCGTGGGTGTCAGCGGAGGGGGTCGGAGTCGCGCCGACGATACCGACACTCGGCGATCGCCGCGCCTCTGGCCACAGCATCATCGGCCTGGCGGTGTTCGACCGGTCGGCTCTGCACGCCGAGGCCATCGGCCGCTGCTGGTCGCGGGGCCGCTTGCTGGCGTGGCTGGCAGGACACCGACGGGCTATGGGCCCGCACCAGCCAACGCATCCTCGCCCTCAACGCCACGATCTGGCACGACTGGCTGATCGACGCATCCGTCAAACGCTCACTGATCGCCTATGACCATTGACCAGTCACACATTCAACGATCTAGGCGCGCAGGCGGTCGGCGAGGGCGCGGAAGGCCTTGCCGCGGTGGCTGATGGCGTCCTTCTCCTCCGGCGACAGCTCCGCCGTCGTGCGGGTCTCCTCGCCCGGGACGAAGATCGGGTCGTAGCCGAAGCCGTTCGTGCCCCGTCGCTCGCCGATGACGTGGCCCGTCAGGTGGCCCTCGACCGTGTCTTCCGCCCCCGACGGCCACGCGATGGCGGCCACGCAGACGAAGCGGGCGCCCCGGTACTCCGGCGCGACGTCGGACAGCTGGCCGAGCAGCAGGTCGAGGTTGGCCTCGTCGTCGCCGTGCCGCCCCGCCCAACGGGCCGAGAAGACGCCCGGCATGCCGCCCAGCGCGTCGACGCACAGTCCGGAGTCGTCGGCGACGGCCGGCAGTCCGGTGTGCGCGGCGATCGCACGGGCCTTGAGCAGCGCGTTGCCCGCGAAGGTCAGCTCGGTCTCGGGGACGTCCGGCGCGTCCGGGAACTCCTCCAGTCCGACCACATCGATGTCGTTCAGGATCCGGCGCAGCTCAACGATCTTGCCTTGGTTGCGGGTGGCGAGAACGACCTTCACGAGCTCAGAGCCTCCTGCTGGATCCGGGTGAGGTCGGCGCAGCCGCCGGCCGCCAGGTCGAGCAGCGCGTCGAGCTCGGCGCGGTCGAACGGCTGGCCCTCGGCCGTGCCCTGGACCTCGACGAAACGGCCGTCGCCGGTGCACACGACGTTCATGTCGGTCTCGGCGGCGACGTCCTCCTCGTAGCACAGGTCGAGCCGGGGCTCGCCGTCCACGATGCCCACGCTCACGGCCGCCACCGAGCCGACCAGCGGGCTGGTCTTGATCATCTTCCGGTCGCGCATCCAGGAGATCGCGTCGGCCAGGGCGACGTACGCGCCGGTGATCGCGGCCGTACGGGTGCCGCCGTCGGCCTCCAGGACGTCGCAGTCGAGCAGGATGGTGTTCTCGCCCAGGGCCTTGTAGTCGACGCAGGCCCGCAGCGACCGGCCCACGAGCCGCGAGATCTCGTGCGTACGGCCGCCGATCTTGCCCCGGACCGACTCGCGGTCGTTCCGGGTGGTCGTCGCTCGCGGCAGCATGGCGTACTCGGCGGTGACCCAGCCGAGGCCGGAGTCGCGGCGCCATCGCGGCACCGAGCTCTGCACCGTGGCGGCGCACAGCACGCGCGTGCCGCCGAACTCGACGAGGACAGAGCCCTCCGCGTGGGTGAGCCATCCGCGGCGGATGGTGACGGGGCGAAGCTGGTCGGCGAGTCGATCATCGGGTCGTGCCATGCCGCCAACCCTATCGAGACCGGACCGCCGCTCGGGGCGGCCCGTCTCGCTGCCACTACAAGTCGTACACAGCCCCCTGAAAGGCCAGCTCGATGTGGCCCCGGTAGCCGCTGGCCTTCGCCTCCGCGAGGCTGTGGTCGTTGTCGTTCCAGGGCACGAGATGGGTGAGTACGAGCCGTTTCGCATCCGCGCGGGCGGCGTGCTCGCCCGCCTGGCGCGCGGTGAGGTGCAGGCCGTCCGGCAGGCCCGGCCGCTCCACGAACGACGCCTCGGCCAGCAGCAGGTCGACACCGTCCGCGAGATCGACCAGAGCGTCGCACGCGCCGGTGTCGCCGGAGTAGGCGATCGCCGCCCCGCCGTGCTCGACGCGGAAGCCGTACGTCTCGACGGGATGGTCCATCGCCGCGGCCGTCACGGTGAACGGGCCGAGCGCGAAAGTGCCCGGGGAGAGGGTACGGAAATCGAACGCTTCCGACATGCCCGGCTCGGGATCGAGGTCGTACGCGCGTGCCATCCGCGCGGCGACACCGGTCGGTCCGTATACCGGAATGCGTGGTTTCAGCCCACCTGGAGCGTATCTGCGCGCGACCCAATAACCACAGAGATCGAGACAGTGGTCGGCGTGCAAATGGGTAAAAAGAATCGCGTCGATGTCATAGAGGCCGATATGGCGTTGCAGCGCACCGAGGGCGCCGCTACCCAGGTCGAGCAGCAGCGAGAAGCCGCCCGACTGGACGAGATAGCAGGACGCCGGGCTGTCCGGTCCGGGAAAGCTCCCGGAACAGCCGATCACCGTTATCCGCACGGACCGGCCTCCTCACGTCGCCCAAGGGCGAGACAGGCCGAACCGTGCCGGATGGACGACATGCGGCACGGCATCCACCGGCCATCGCCGATGGCCGGCGGCGTGCTCACACCCTTGTCTTTGCGCGTCATCCACCTGGATCGACGCTCCCCTCTCCAGTGTCCCGCAGGTGGGTTCTCATGCCGAGAACGAAACTTCCACGGGGGCGGATTCGACAAGCCCGATCTCCGGGCCCAGGAAGCGGCGGCCGAGTGCGCCGAACGGTGCGGGATCCCCTGTCGCGAGAAACCGATGACGCGGTTCCGGGGAGCCCTCGGCGCGGGCCAGGCGGCGGTCCTGCAGCACTCGATACACATCCTTGGCGGTCTCATCGGCACTCGATACCAGCGTTACCCCGTCTCCGGCGACATAGGAGATGACTCCGGTAAGCAAGGGGTAATGCGTGCATCCGAGGATGAGCGCGTCACAGTCTGCCTCGAGAATCGGTTCCAAATACTCTCGTGCGACGTCGAGAAGTTCGTCGCCCATGGTGATACCCCGCTCCACGAACTCCACAAAACGCGGACATGCGACGCTTGTCAGTGTCACATGAGGCGCAGCGGCGAAAGCATCGTCATATGCGCGGCTCGTCACTGTCGCACGAGTCGTGACCAATCCCACCTTGCCCGTGCTCGTCGCGCTCACCGCGGCGCGTACGGCGGGCTGGATGACTTCGACGACCGGGACCCGGTATCGCTCACGCGCGTCGCGCAGCACCGCCGAACTCGCGCTGTTGCAGGCGATCACGAGCATTTTCACGCCTTCTTCGACGAGATGGTCCAGCACCTCGAGGGCGTTCGCGCGTACTTCGGCGATCGGCTTGGGCCCGTACGGGAAACGTGCCGTGTCGGCGACGTACAGCAGCGGCTCGTTGGGCAACTGGTCGAGGATTGCGCGGGCGACCGTGAGCCCGCCGACCCCGCTGTCGAAGATCCCGATCGAAGCGTCAGACATGAGCCAACAGGCTAGAGAACAGCGGGGATTCGAGGGCGGCAATGCGCCCCATGTCACACCGGTATTTCCCCACGGCCATCGGCGACGGCCGGCCGGGATAAGTGGCGGTTGCGGCC
>DASQPY010000707.1:0-3221 GCA_035643735.1 Actinoallomurus sp.
CCCGGTCCGGGGTTGTCGCTCGGTCTGAGCACGACGCCGGTGCAGGAGCACCCACGGGTCCATCTCGACCTGTACGCGGGCGACGCGGAGGACCAGGCCGCCGAGGTCGCACGCCTGATCTCCCTCGGTGCCGAACGGGTCGACTGGGATCTCTACCCGGACGACGCCGACTTCGTCGTGCTCGCCGACACCGAGGGCAACCGCTTCTGCGTCATCGACACCGGCCACCACTGACCGGACCAAAACCGCACAAGACCGAGCCACTCCATCTGCCCCTCGGCTCGCCCTCGACCCGAGCGACTCCCTAGCCGCAGCTGCGGGCTAGAGCCGGACAGCCCACTCGAGCACCTCATCCACGCGCCCGCCGAGATCACCCCACGGTCACCCCGGCCTATCGACACCGCCCCCGCCGCCGCCCGATCCGAGTGACCCCGGTCCCGGGTGCGGGGCTGGAGGCGGGGGCCCACTCCCGGAACTCACCAGCGCCACCTGCCGACATCACCGCCGCGACCCGAGTGACTTCCCAGGGCCTGTCTCGAAGTCCCGCTGCCTACTGCGCGACGCCCGGACGACACCTCGCCACGGACGGGGACTTCGAGACAGGCCCTAGTCGCGGGTGCGGGGCTGGGGGCGGGCGGCCCATTCGCGGACCTTGGCGATGCGTTTGCGTACGTCGTCGGCGCTTGCCTGGGCCGACGGGGGGCCGCCGCACATGCGGCGGAGTTCGGCGTGGATCACTCCGTGGGGCTGGCCGGTGCGGTGGTGCCAGGCGCCGACCAGGCCGTTGAGCTCCTTGCGCAGTGCGTGGAGGTCCTCCGACGCCGTGCGGTCCTCCTGGCTCGCCGTTCCCCGCTTGCCGGCGCTCTTGCGCTGGGCGGCCAGTTGCTCCGCCTGGCGCTGCTTGAGCAGGCTCGTGACCTGTTCGGGCTCCAGCAGGCCCGGGATACCGAGGTAGTCCTCTTCCTCGGCCGAGCCGGGCGCGGCGCCCATGCCGAACTCGCCGCCGTCGAACACGACGCGGTCGAAGTGGGCCGATGCCTCGACGGTTTCGAAGGGCAGCTCTTCGCCCACGTCCGGGCTGTCGCGCTTGCGGTTGGCCTCGGCGATCAGGTCGTCGTCCAGGCCGTCCTCGCGGACCTTGCGCTCGAGGACGTGGTCGCGTTCGGTCTCCATCTCCGACGCGTGGCCCATGAGGGTCGGCACCGAGGGCAGGAACACCGAGGCGGTCTCGCCGCGCCGCCGGGCGCGGACGAAGCGGCCGATCGCCTGGGCGAAGAACAGCGGGGTGGAGGTCGACGTGGCGTACACACCGACCGCCAGCCGGGGGATGTCGACGCCCTCGGAGACCATGCGGACCGCGACCATCCAGCGGTCCTCCGACTCGCCGAACTGCTTGATCTTGCGGCTCGCCGCGGGGTCATCGGACAGCACCACGGTCGCGCCCGCGCCGGTCACGTTGCGGATCATCTTGGCGTACGCGCGCGCGGTCTCGTGGTCGGTGGCGATGACCAGGCCGCCCGCGTCCGGAACGCCGCGGCGCACCTCGGTCAGGCGGCGGTCGGCGGCGGCGATGACCTGCTGCATCCACTCGCCCTTGGGGTCGAGCGCGGCCCGCCACGCCTGGGACATCTGGTCCTGGGTCAGCGGCTCGCCGAGCGTCGCGGTGATCTCGTCGCCGGCGCGCGTGCGCCAGCGCATCTCGCCCGCGTACGCCAGGAAGATCACCGGGCGGACGACGCCGTCGGCGAGCGCCGGGCCGTAGCCGTACGTGTAGTCGGCGCGGCTGCGGCGTACGCCCTCCGGCCCCTCCTCGTACAGGACGAACGGGATCGGGTTGATGTCGGTGCGGAACGGCGTGCCGCTGAGCGCCAGGCGCCGCGCGGCCGGCTCGAACGCCTCACGGATGGCGTCGCCCCACGAGCGGCCGTCACCCGCGTGGTGCACCTCGTCCAGGATCACGAGGGTCCGGCGGTTTTCCGTACGGCCGCGGTGCAGCGCCGGGTGCGCGGCGACCTGCGCGTAGGTGACCGCGACGCCGACGAAGTCCTTGGCCGTGCGGCCGTGGGCGTTTTTGAACTCCGGGTCGATCTTGATACCGACGCGGCCCGCGGACTCGGCCCACTGGCGCTTCAGGTGCTCGGTCGGGCACACGACGGTGATGCGGTCGATGATCCGGCGGCCCATGAGCTCGGCCGCGAGCCGCAGCGCGAAGGTCGTCTTACCCGCGCCGGGCGTCGCGACGGCGAGGAAGTCGCGGGGTTCGGTCCGGAAGTATTCCTCCAGAGCGCCTTGCTGCCAGGCGCGGAGTGCGGGGGCGGTGCCCCAGGACGCCCGGCCCGGAAGGGCGGGAGGGATGTCGGATGCGGCGAACGTGCTCACGGTGAGAAGAGGCTACCCGGATGCACTGACAGGACATGCCGAGCGTGATGTGATCCACAGGAACCCGCGGGACCCGTGTTAACGCGCCCGGCGGGCCGCGCGACCGGTCTGACCTGCGCGGTAGGCGGCCCACATCGCGCGGATGCGCAGGCCCTGGCCCGAGGTGAAGGACGTCATGCAGTTGTCCCACGCGTAGTCCATGAAGTTGTGCACCAGATCGGTGCCCGGCTGCGGGCAGCTGTCCTTGGCCGCCGGGCAGTTGGTGGTGGGAAGCGACTCGTACGGTGTGTCGTCCACGCCGTCGCCGGGTGGCCGGCAGCCGTTCTCGAACGGGTGGAACAGGCCCAGCCAGTGGCCGATCTCGTGTACGGCGGTGTAACCGCGGCTGAAGTGCTCGAAGGGCCCTCCCGGCACGCTGCGGTAGTCCACCACCACGCCGTCCGTCGTGGGCCGGGAGCGGTACCACTGCGGGAACGAGGAGAAGCCGAGCACCTCCGAGCCGACCGAGGCGGTGTAGAGGTTCAGCGTGCCCGGTCCACCGCGGGAGAGCGTGCCGAGCAGCTGGGACTGGAAGTCGTGCGGCCGCTCGAACCACTGCGGGTTCGTCACGACGTCGGTGGCGACGAGCCGGAAGGACACACCCGTGTCGGCGCCGCCGGCGGTCCCCCCGTACGCCGCGTTGAGGTTGCTCAGCTGCTGGTCGACGACGGCACGGCTCAACAGGCCCGTACGCCCGTCGGTGACGACGTGGAACCGCACGGGCACGACGAGCCGCCCGGCGAGGCGGCGGCTCGCCTCCAGCTGCCGCTCACCGGCGACGCCGTACTTGCGGCGCAGCGTCG
>DASQPY010000708.1:0-11086 GCA_035643735.1 Actinoallomurus sp.
CCGGCGGCGCTCGGCGCCCGGGATGAACGCGCCGCCCGAACGCCCGTCCAGCGACATCGTCTCCGCGTGCTCACGCAGGTCCATCGAGCCGCCGATCCACGCGCCCGGCAGGTCGTAGTTGTCGCCGCTGGACGGCGGCGAGACCGCGCACAGCTCCGGATGGATGAGCGGGCAGTGGTAGCACTCGTGGTAGTTCTCGACGATCACCTTCCAGTTGGCCCGCACGTCGTACTCGTGCCGCGCCGCGAGCGTGAGCCGCTCCGGCGCGTACGGCTCGACCAGCCGCGTCAGCGCGCCCGCGTGCTCGGCGAACGGCGGCGCGTCGCCGGTCGCGTTGACGAACACCCAGCCGCACCAGACCGTCATCGGCAGCGGCGTCAGGTCATGCCCGGTGACCTCGAAGCCGGGCGCGCCGCGCAGGCTGCCGTCCAGCCGGTACGCCCAGGCGTGGTACGGGCAGACGATGAGGTTCCGGTCCGACGTGCATCCCTCGGCCAGCAGCTCGTGGCCGCGGTGCCGGCACGTGTTGGCGAACGCGCCGTCCCGCGTGACCAGCACCGGGACGTCACCGGCGAGCACCGCGCGCTGGGTGGCGCCACCGGTCAGCAGCTCGTCCGCGCGCCCGAGACAGCTCCACGTCCCGGCGAACAGGTGCCGCCGCTCCCACGCGAGGACCTCGGGGGAGGCGTACGCGCTCGCGGGCAGCATGGTCGCCTCGCCGAACGGCCGCAGCGCCGGGCCGAGATCAGCCGCGGGGATGGGCGCGGGCGGCCAGGACCTCATGCCGGGCGCCCGGACCGGGATAGTGTCGGCGCGTGGCGCGGCTGACCGTTGACGACCGGCGCGAGGAGATCCTGCGCGCGACCGTGGCGCAGATCGCCGAGCGCGGGGTGGCGGCCATCCGGGTGGCCGACGTGGCCACCGCACTCGGCGTCAGCACCGCGCTGGTGTTCTACCACTTCCGGTCCAAGGACCGGCTGGTCGCCGAGGCGTTCGCCTACGCGGCCCGGCGGGACCTCGACCGGCTGGCGCAGGTCGCCGGGTCCGGCGGCTCGGCCCGGCAGCGCCTCGTACGGGCGCTGCGGCTTTACCACCCGAGTGGCTCGGCCGCGCCGGGCTGGCGCCTGTGGATCGACGGCTGGTCCGCGGCGCTCCGCGAGCCCGAGCTGCGTCGCGTGTGCCGGCGGCTCGACCTGCGCTGGCGCGACACGATCGCCGGGCTGATCACGGAGGGCGTCGCGGCGGGGGAGTTCGACTGCCCCGATCCGGAGGCGGCCGCCTGGCGCATCACGGCCCTGATCGACGGTCTCTCGGTGCAGACGACCGTGCACCGCGGCGTGCTCACGCGGCGCAAGGCCGAGGCCTGGGCCTACGACCAGGCCGCCCGGGAGCTCGGCGTACCCGATCTCTAGGCTCACCGGCGCCTCCGGCGGTCGCGGAGCACCTGCCGGACCACGTTGCGGCCGGGTACGCCGGTGACGCCTCCGCCGCCGTGGGTCGACGACCCGGCCTGGTAGAGCCCCTTGACCGGCGTACGCAGGTCCGCGTAGCCGGCCGCGGGCCGTGCGTGGAACATCTGGCCCGGCGTCAGCTCGCCGTGGAAGATGTTGCCGCCGACCAGGTTGTACTCGTGCTCCATGTCGTACGGGCCGATCACCTGGCGGTGCAGCACCGAGGAGGTGAAGCCCGGCGCGACCGCCTCCATCCGGGCGACCACCCGGTCCGCGTACGCCTCCAGCTCCGCCCCGGGCTGGGAGTCGTGCCAGGTGTGCGGCACCCACTGGGTGAACATCGAGACGACGTGGTGGCCCTCCGGCGCCAGGGAGTCGTCGAACACGCTGGGGATGCAGACGTCGGCGAACGGCAGCGCCGCGGCCCGGCCGGCCACCGCGTCCTGGAAGGCGCCCTCGACGTCGTCGAGCGACTCGGCCAGCACGATCGTGCCGCCGTGCACCTCCGGATCGAGGCCGGAGACGCCGCTGAACTCCGGCAGCCGGTCCACCGCCAAGTTGATCTTGACGGTGCCGCTGCGCGTCTTCCAGCGTTCGATGTCGCCGACGAAGTCCTCGGGCAGGTCGCGGCGGTCCAGCAGCCGCAGGAACGAGATCGACGGGTGCGCGGTCGTCACGACGGTCCGCGCGGTCAGCTCCTCGCCCGACTCCAGCGTCACGCCGGTGACGCGGCCGTCCTTCACGCCGATCCGCGCCACCGGCGCGGACGTGCGGATCTCCGCGCCGAACTCCCGTGCCGCCGAGGCAAGGGCCTTGGTCACCCCGCCCATGCCACCGCGCGGGAAACCCCACGTCGTCTCACCGACGTGGTGGTGGAGCATGACGTAAGCGGTGCCGGCCGAGCGCGGGCCCGCCCACGTCCCGATCACCCCGGACACCGACAGCACGCCGCGCATCGCGTCGGAGTCGAAGCGGTCCTCGACCAGGTCGGCGATGCTGTCGGTGAGGACGCGGGTGACGTCGACCGCCGAGCGGACGTTCACACCGCGCAGGCTGCGGAGCAGCCCGGCCTGCCCGGCGAGGTCCGCGGGTTTTCGCGAGCCGAGCTTGGGCGGGATCTTCTCCAGCAGCGGGCCGAGGATCCCGCCCAGCTCGTTCATCCAGGCGTCCCAGCGCTCGTACGCCGCGGCGTCCTTGGAGGAGAACCGTTCGATCTCCTCCCGGCGCCGCGCCGGGTCGTCGGGCAGCCGCAGGTGGCCGCCGTCGGCGCGCGGCGCGAAGTAGGGCCCCTGCGGGTAGACGTGGTAGCCGTGCCGGTCGAGCCGCAGGTCGCGGACCAGGGCGGGCGGGAGGAGGCTCACCACGTACGACAGGGACGTGACCGTGTAGTCGGGGCCGAACGGGTGCTCGCTCACCGCCGCGCCGCCGACCACCTCGCGCGCCTCGCAGACGCACACCCGCAGGCCGGCCTTTGCCAGATAGGCGGCGGCCACAAGGCCGTTGTGCCCGCCGCCGATCACCAGGACGTCGTACACGGGCGGCTCCTTACTGATTCGCCGGTCAGTAACGATCGTCCCTCGCGAGACTGGGGGAGGCAAGAGGTCCGCTTTGTCTTATTTGTTGGGCCTTACGCGGACGGCGGTGCACTGGTTCGTGGAAATGGCCAGCCCGAGGACGGCCGAGAAGTACTTCTGCGCGTCGCCCTTGGTGATCAGGAAGGCCGCCACCATGACGATGGTGGAAAGGATGGAAGACAGGATGTTCACCCGGATCGGCGTGCCGAAGCGGGTGGAGAACTTCCCCAGGAACGCGGGACCGGCCCCGTCCGCGCAGGCCACCGCCTGGGCCCGGTCGCCACCCATCGCCAGTCGCCGGTGAAGCTGTCGGGGATCGCGGCCATGAGGGCTGCCTCTCTGCCGGGCCGGCGACCCCCGTTACTGATCCGCCGGTCAGTTTCCCCCGTGTGTACTCCAGCCCGCCGGATTTGAAAAGTGCCGCGGCCGTCTTCGTTCCGCCGACCGCGGCACGCCCCCGTACGGATCAGGCCAGCGTCGTGCAGAGGTTCTCCACGGTCGCGTGGATGAGGTGGAGGTCGCGTGTGTTGTCCGGGTCGATCGTGAGCACGAACCGGCCCTGCAGGATGTACGACCCGGCCGGGTAGGCCGTGTTGCCGATCGGGACGCCGACGCTGCCGCCTCCGTCGAAGGACCAGACCGACCCGCCGTCCTTCCTGAAGCGGAGCAGGGCGTACCCCGACACGTCGCGGACGACCGACCTGCCGTTGCTCGTGTTGGTGAAGCGGATCACGAGCGGTCCGCGGTACTCCTGGACCTTTGGTGAGCCGTCCGGGTAGGTGGCGTCGGTCCGCACCTCCTCCTCGTCCTTGACGATGTCGCCGTGGATGGCGAAGGAGCAGTTGTTCGGAGAGTCGAAGGGCTTGGTGCGGTACGGCTCCCAGCCGCCCTTGCCGGTCCGGTCCGTGGCTCCGGCGGCGGGGGCGAGCAGGGTGATAGCGATGCCCGTGACCGCGGCGATGGTGGATACTCGGCGCATTGCGTGCCTTTCGGGTCAGGTGTCCGCGCATCGTCGGCGCCGCCCGCCTCAGGACGCCATGTTTTAGGCCCAGGCTGAAAGGTCGGGACGTTGCTGCGACTGCGTTTCACCGCCGAGGACCTGCTGCGGGTCCGGTTCGCCGACCGGCCCGCGCCGCTGCTGGAACTGGGCATGGCCGTGGCCACGTACCAGCGGAACGACGCCGTGTTCGCCCGCTGGGCCCGCCGCACGCGCCTGCCGCGCGAGGCGCTTCCGCTGCTGGAGCTGATCCCACCGAACGCCGCCGGGCCGCTGTTCCTCGACCCGGTCAGCGACGGTCTCGAGGACGGGCTGGACACCGTACTGTCCACACCGCCCGGCTACGCGCGTGCCGAACTGATGCGCGCCGCCCGCCCCACCGCGTGGACGAGGGGACTGGCCGGCCGTGACCGTACGGCGTGGCGGACCCTCGAAGACGCGCTGCGCGGCGCGCACGACGTCGTCATCGCCCGGGACCGCCACCGGATCCACGCGAGCTTCGAGGCCGACCTCGCCTGGCGCCGGATGCTCCTCGCCGAGCAGGGCGTCGGCGCCGCGCTGGCCGGCGTCTACCCGGGCTCACGCTGGAGCGGCACCACCCTGGAGGTCGACGTCCCGGAGGACAGTGAGCACGCGCCGGCCGGCCGCGGCGTGACACTGCTGCCGTCGGCGTTCTGGACCGGCCGGCCCATGATCGGCACTCATACGGACGGATCGATGCTGCTGCTGTACCCGGCGCTCACCCCGTTGCCGCTGGTCGACACCGAGCCGGGCGACGCGCTCGCCGCATTGCTCGGCCGTACGCGCGCCGCGATCCTCGAACTCCTCGTCGAGCCCCGTACGACCGGCGCGCTCGCCGCCGAGCTCGGCATCAGCGCGGCGTCCGCGTCCGCGCACGCCAAGACCCTGCGCGGCGCGGGCCTGATCGTCACGCGCCGTGCGGGCAAGGCGGTGAGCCACGTGGTGACGCCACTCGGCGTGCGGCTGCTCAGGGGTGGCTGAGCCGCACGATCATCTTGCCGAGGTTCTCGCCGCGCAGCATGGCGAGGAACGCGTCCACGGCGTTGTCGACGCCGTCGAAGACGGTCTCCTCGAAGGTGATCTTCCCGTCGCGGATCCAGCCGCCCATGTCCCGTACGAAGTCGGGGTAGCGGTCGTTGTGGTCGCTCACGAGGAAGCCCTTGAGCATGAGCCGCTTGCTGACCATGAGCCCCAGGTTGCGGGGACCCGGGGGCGGCTCGGTCGCGTTGTAGGAGGAGATCGCACCGCACAGCGCGGCCCGGCCGCCGACGTTGAGGGCGCCGATCGCCGCCTCGAGGTGGTCGCCGCCGACGTTGTCGAAGTAGACGTCGATGCCGTCCGGGGCGGCCTGGGCGAGCTGGTCGCGTACCGGCCCGGACTTGTAGTTGAACGCCGCGTCGAAGCCCAGCCGACCGGTCAGGTAGGCGACCTTCTCGTCCGAGCCCGCGCTGCCGATGACCCGCGCCGCCCCACGCTGCCTGGCGATCTGGCCGACGATCGAGCCGACCGCGCCGGCCGCGCCGGAGACGAAGACGGTGTCACCCTCGCGCATTCCGGCGATGTCGAGCAGGCCGACGTACGCGGTCATGGAGGTCATTCCCAGGGCACCGAGGTACGCCGAGAGGGGCACGCCCTCGATCGGGGTGAGCTTGCGGAACCGTTTCGCCGGTCCCTTGGCGTGCTCACGCCAGCCGAGCTCGTGCAGAACGACGTCACCTTCGGCGAGGCCGGGGGAGCGTGACTCCACGACCTCACCGACGGCCCCGCCGTACATCGCCTCATCCAGCCGGTAGGGCGGGGCGTAGGACTTCACGTCGTTCATCCGGCCGCGCATGTACGGGTCGACGGACATGAAGAGATTGCGTACGAGCACCTCGCCGTCCCCCGGCGGCGTCAGTTCGGCCTCCACGACCGCGAAGTCTTCGGGCGTCGGCCACCCCTTGGGGCGTGCCTTCAGGTGGACCTCGCGCGTCTTCATCGGTCTCGCTCCTCACGTCGACTTCGTTACCCGTGAGTATCACGGCGCGTCGCCGGGAGGCGAATCAGTGTTAGGGGCTCCGATGTCGGTGTGATCAAGAGCGCCGCTCGCCGGGGAGTCGGCGACACATGGCAACGGCGGCGAACACTACTGCCGCTGCACTCCGGCCGACCGCACGCCCTTCTTCAAGCCCAGGCACAGATCGCACTCTCACGACATCCCGATGAGGCCGACCGCGCCGTACGGCGCGCTTGGTGAGGGCGCCGTATCGGTGCAGCTCAGCTTTTCCGTCGGGCCTCGCCGTAATTGGCTCAACCTGTGGAAGGCGACGATCGATGCTCTGGCTCCGATCCTTGGCCAGATGGTTCCCCATGTCCGTGGCACCCGCGCGATGGCAGCATCATCGAGCTCGGCCTGACACTAGGGCGCGAGGACCTCGTTCCACTCGCGGAGGTTCCACGAGCTCACGACGCCGTTCAGCACGAACGGGTCGCCCTTGACGAACTCCTCGGCACCCTCACGGGTGGTGAAGATCGCCATGGAGCCCTCTTTGACCGGGTCGCCGAACGTCCCCACCATCAGCAGCAGGCCACGTGCGTGGAAGTCGGCCAGCCGCGCCTGGTGGGCGGGGAAGTGCTGCGGCGCGAGGGTGAGCACGTCCGGGCTCGACTCGTAGAACACCACATATTTCATGACGGCCTCCGTGTTCAGCGTCTGCGGCCGACGCCTGAGAGCATCCAGACGTTGTCGGCCTTCTTTGCGTCCCCGGGATCGTCGGGGCGCCATCGCGGCAGGCCTACCAGAACGGGATCGACCAGGTCGTAGCCGTCGAAGAGGGCCTGTACCTCCTTCGGTGACCGTAGGATCGCGGGCGAGGTGGCCCCGGCCTTGTAGACGTCCGCGGCCGCCGCGGCGCCTTCGGTGTTCTGCTCCGGCGAGGTGATGTGGCACAGGGCCAGGTAACTGCCGGGCACGCAGGCGTCGCGGAAGGCCGCGACCATGCCGTACGGGTCGTCCTCGTCGGCGATGAAGTGCAGCACCGACATGAACAGCAGCGCGACCGGCTCGTCGAACCTGATCAGCCGCCTGACGCGAAGGAGACTGCGGGACGTTCGCGGGAGTGGTCATGATGATCACCTCAGATCGGCCGCATACCGCCCGTAAGGCACACGTGCCGTGTGGCGGGATGGGGCACCTGATGCGCTAGAACGCGAGGTTGTGTTCAGCGAGGACGGCTCGCTCGCCACGGGAAGGTGTCGCCGCACACGGCACACCAGCCGTGATCGTTGGCGTGTTCGTTCAAGACCTCGGCGGCGTGACGGGTCAACGAAATGATCTCGTCCCGCAGCGCTGGATCTGTGATCGTCTCGACCATGTCCCGCTCACTCCCGGCTTGAGGTGAAGAAGGTCATCAGCCGGTCGCGGATGGCCGCCGCGGAGTGCTCTGGTGGCCCCTCATTACAGTCCACCCGTAGCACATCGAAACCGGCTTGGATCAACCGGTCGGTCGCTTGCCGGTAGAAGTGAACTTCGGCGTGAGAGCTACCGGGAGAGAGCTGGAAGCGATTGTGTGGGCCGCGCTCGTGGAGGCGTTCCGCAATGACCTCGGGATCGGCTTCGAGGATCACGGCCAGGTCAGGTCGATCAGCCTCGGCGTTGAGTTGCCACAGGAACGCCGGGGCGATGCCGTCGAAGCGCTGCATGACCAGGGCTGAGGGGATGTAGCGGTCGGAGATGACCACCCGGCCGGCAGTGGTGTTCGGCCGGACTTCCGCCTCCAGATGGTGGTACCGATCCGCTGCGTACAAGCAGGCCAGCGCGTGACCGGTAGTCGTCTCGGTCAACTCGCGGCACAACAGTCCGATAGGTCCGTTGCTCGGCTCGGCCGTGACGTGGACGTCTTCGCCAGCGGCCACGAGCAGTTGCGCCAGGTGGTGCACGATGGTCGACTTCCCGGCGCCGCTCGGTCCGTCGATGCTGACGAACACGCCGCGCTGGTGGTCAGAAAAGGGCCGAAGCTTCATCACTGCCTCCTCCGGGTGGATCGCCGCGTAGCGCTTCGAGCGTCCTGGCGTCGCTTGCGAGATGGACGAACAGACGGGCTGCGACGAGCGCGTCATAGCCAGCGCGGTGTGGCGTCAGGCCGTCCGGCAACTCCTCGGCCAGCTTGAACCTCTCGACCAGTGTGCCGAGCTTGTAGCTGCCTACGTCAGGCAGCAGCCGCCGGGCGAGCTTGAGGGTGTCGAATACCTCGGGTGTCGTCCAGTCACTGAGCTTGCGATGAAGAACACTCACATCAACGTGCGCGTTGTGGGCGACCAAGGCGTCAGCTTCCAAGGCGGCCAGCACGTTGTCTTTGATTGCCGCGAACGTTGGCGCGGCTGAGACGTCGTGGTTGGTCAGGCCGTGGATGCGGGTGGCGAAGTACTTGATCGGCTGATCCGGCTTAACCAGCCAGGTTGTCGGCTCACCGATGATCCCGCCGACGATCGGCACGGCGGCCAGTTCCACCAGGTCGGGCGGCTGGTGACCGTTACCTTCCACATCGACCACCACGTAGGTGAGCCCCGTCCAGTCAGCCATTGCGATCCCTGTCCTTCCAGCCGATGTCGGCCCGACCATGCCGGCGCTCCACGTGGGGATGGCGCACGTCGTGCACCTGGAAGCCGAGCGCGTGTTGCAGGTAGTAGCGCGGTTGTTCCGTGTCGAGGCCGGACACCACGGCCGCGCGGTCGGTGACGTCCACCACCACCAGACCACGCGCCTCAGGCAGCGCGCGGGCGACCTCCCGTATCCGGTCGGATGACGGTGGGCGGTGAGCAGTTCGACACAGGTCGAGTTGGCTCAGCGGGCAGATGTCGCACAGCTCCGGGACGCCATAGTGGCCGTTGTAGTCCGGCAGCCCATGCGCGAACGCCACCGCGCAGGAGGTCTTACGGAACAACCGGCCGGTGCCGGCGAAGGATGAGAGGACACGTTCTTCAAGCGTCTCGGGCACGATCTTGCGGCGCGCAGTGTCCTCGTACGGCTCAGGCAAGCCGTTGGCGCGGTAGTACTCAGCGATCTGATCCCGGTAGAAGAGACCGGTGAAGACCGTGGCGTCAGCGTGCTTGCTCAGCTCCAACGCTTCGGCGAGGTGTTCGGGTGAGTCATTGAGGCCAGGCACTATCGGGCGCCAGTACAGCACCGTCCGATACTGACGGTACTCGGGCGCGCTCATGAGTTTTAGCGACTCGGCGGCGACGTGTGACGGGTAGGGCTCGATGTACTTGTTGTCGATACCCGAGTACGTGAACAACAGCGTCACCTTGATGTGTGTGAGCTGGTTTAGCCGCTTGATGTCGTCCGGCTTCATCTGGTGGCGCGTGATGACCAAGACGTGATTGCCCAGCTCGCGAGAATCGAGATCTTCCAGCACGGCGAAGGTGTGCGGCCGGACGGCGGGCAAAAACGGGTCGGTTGCCCGATTGAACACCTGCACCGGCGTGACGTGAGGCTGGAAGTACCGATGGCCGACCAGTTCTTCGACGGCCTGGGCGTCGGTCATCAGGGCGCGCGGCACCCGCTGATCCCACAGGCCGTAGGTGTGCCGGATGCAGTACGCGCAGTCCAGCGGACACCCCTGAATGTGATTGAGGCTCAGGCCGCTCTTGCGATACTCGACTACCTCTCGGGCGCGCTCCGGTAGTTGATCGATCTGCTCCTTGGAAAGCAGGGCGATAGGGACATTCACGTGGTTCTCTCCCAACGCGATAGGGCGAGTCGTTGCTCCCCTGGGAGAGTAGAAGGGAAAGAAATGACTGACCAGAAAGTTTCTCAGGCTTTCTCGCAACTTCCGAAAGGCTGAGCGTCGAGGAAATCACTCGCCATCGTTCGGCACGTCCGGAGCAAGGTCGTCAATCGCCCGATTAACAATTGCTCGCGCGGATCGGCCGTAGCTGGCCGCCGCTGCGAGCTGTTCAAAGGCGTTGCCGTACAGCTCGATCTCTTGCGGTTGCCGGAGGTCAAGCGCTGCCGAGAAGGTCTCGACCAACACTCGCTCGTTGTCGTACAGCCAGAAGCCATGCCACGGTGACGTGGTGTACTGCGTCTCAAAGCCGATGATTCCAAGCCGCACGTTC
This sequence comes from Actinoallomurus sp., assembly GCA_035643735.1. Lineage (GTDB taxonomy): Bacteria > Actinomycetota > Actinomycetes > Streptosporangiales > Streptosporangiaceae > Actinoallomurus. Next base: position 10,143 of record DASQPY010000708.1, read on the forward strand.
GGCAGAGATGAAAGCGAAATCAGGCGGTCGAGCTGCCCAAGCATGACCTCCGATGGGCATAGACGAAGTCTGAGCGCTGCTTCCGTCAGCACGAAATGGAACCGCTTGTCCGGCCGATACAGGATCTCCTGGCGCTGCATCCGCGCCGCAACCGCCTCGTTGATGTCGTTGGGCAACTTGAGTCGGCGGATGCTCTCAGCGAAGCGCGACCTCGCGTACTCCGCTGTTTGCAAGAGGCCAGGGATCACGGTGGCCTCGAACGCGCGGAAGAGTCGCGTCTTCTGATCCCACTCGATCAGCTGTTGTTGGCGGGGTTTCAGACCAGTCCGCAGGATGCGTTGCCACTCGGCGTGCTGCACTTCCAGCGTGTGCAGCGATGCCAGCAGCGCGTCGGTCTCGTCCTCGCCACCCGTTGCTCGCGTCCACCCACGGATGTCATCGTCGGTGGGGGTCTGTCGACCGTTCTCCAGTTTGGACACCTTGGAAGGCGGCCACGACAACGACTCCGCGAACTGCCTGCCGCTGAAGCCGGCGGCCTGGCGCAGCTCACGGAGTCGTTTACCGAGCGCGTTTCGTGCCTCGTGAACGTTAGACGCGCCCGAGGTGCTGTTCGGTGGCAAAGTCTTCCCGTCTAGAGGCGTAGTGCCAAGAGGCATCCCGCCAGTAGTTGTGCTGCACAATCTCGGCCGCGTCCTCGATAACCTCACCACCGAGGAAGCGGTCATCGTCATCGAAGTGCATCCGCACCAGCTTGGATGAGTCGAACAGCCAGAAGTCGTGATTCGGCAAGCCCGCGACTTCGGCCTTATCTCGCGTCAGATACCGAATGTCCTCACCCGCGCCGTTGGTGAACTGTGCGCACCACACGCCGAAGCGGCTGTAGTCGGTGAGCGGCAAGCTCACAAGGCGGACACGGGCGAACCGTCTCCCTTCGGCAGTGGTTT